>JAFGKK010000053.1 GCA_016928575.1 Anaerolineales bacterium | reverse complement strand
GGGGGTGATGATCACAAATAACGAAGGGTTGATGATCAGTGAGCCTGTCCCGGGCCGGCCCCGCGAAGCGGGGTGTACTTGGCGGGCTTTCAGAAGCTGTGCATTCCAGTACCTCATGGACCCCCGATAAACCCACTCGGGGGTGACGAGCATTTATCACATCGGGGGGTGACGAGCATTTTTTAAATCGGGTGTGACGATCACATATAACGTTGGGGGTGACGAACCATCCGCATACCGATGCGGTCCTCGGGACCGCCTCGGGCTGCTTTCAATCCAACACCATCACCCGGAAGGCTTCGGCGTATTTCAATCCGCGAGCCTTGCCCTCCTCTTCCGCCCACTCGCGCAGCATCTTGTCCAGGTCTTTCCCCTCCCCCACCTGGCTGCGGTGGCGGCGCAGCGCGCGGATCTTGATTTCGATCGTTTCGGAGATGTCGATCCACACGTCCGGTTTTTCCGAGCCGTGCATATACAGCCGTTTGACCGAGTGCGGTTCGTACCCTTCCGCCAGCAGCTCCGGAAAGATCAGCCGGGTGCCGGCGGTGGGGAATACCGCGTCGCAGGCGGCGTCGGCCGCGGCGCGGTGGTCCGGATGATTCATGTACGAGTTGCCGTAGAAGCGCGCGGTCGGGTCGCCGCACATCACCGCCTCGGGCTTGTACTTGCGGATCAGGCGGGCAAGGTCCTTTCGCAACGCCAGGGTGTGCTGCAGCTCGCCGTCCGGGCAGCGCAGGAAAACCGTCTCCTTTACGCCGATCTCCCTTCCCGCGGCGAGCTGTTCCTCCTCGCGCAGCCTGGCCAGAGCCGGCTTGTCGGCTTCCCCCTTGTCCGGATCGTTGCAGCCCGAATCTCCGCTGGTGATGCACACGGCGGTGATTTCGCATCCGGCCCGCGCCCACTTGGCCAGAGTCCCGGCGACGGTGAACTCTTGGTCGTCCGGGTGGGCGTGGATCGTCAGCAGGGATTTCGGCGCCGGCGGCTCTTTTTCCGTGTCGACTTTGCCCAGCGCGCGCTCGGGGATCGAAGAATCGGTCAGGACAGGATCATTCTCGAACAAGGCTATTCCTCAGTCATCGGCAATTATATCCGGAAGTCTGCGGGAATAGGGCTGGAACGGAAAAACACGACATAATTTCTTGGAACCGATCAGCTATCCTCCCAAACCCTATCTTAATCCGCTCTCCCCCTGCGCCTTATGGGGAAGGGGGAGAGGGGCGCAGATGCGCTGCGTTATTCCGCCTCTTCGGCAGGAAAGCGGGGATTGGGACAGCAAAGGGTAAATCTCTGCGATTTTTTGGCGAGAGGATGGATTAAAGCCAGCAAATCCTTTCCCTCCCGCATGAATGTCCGAACCAGCGCATCAAGGTTACGGCGCGGTCATATTAAAATTCCCCGACATATGCGTGCCTGCCTGGTTGTCTTGAGTATAGAGGTGCAGCGTCACTTCAACGTTGTGTCCGCTGAAGGTGGAGGGCAAGACACCTACGGCATAACCGGTTTCCCCCGGACCGATGGAGGGGACACTATTGAGGGGCGAACATCCGCTGTAATCGACAAAATTATTTAATCCGGTGGACGTTTCGTCCGGAATAACCGTATCCTTCACCTTTACAATACACGACTCCCAGGCAATATTTCCTGTGTTTGTAACCTGGAGCCGGACGATGGAATGCGGCGGGCAAGCCGTCAGTCCGAGATATTGGAAGGTGAAATCCGGCTTCGGGCTCCAAGTTGGCGTCGGCGGGCTTTGGATGATCGGCAGTGCGTCCCCGTTCCCCGTCACCGTCGCCCACTCGTGCCACAGCCAGCAGGTTTTGGCCGTGTCCGCTGGCAGTTTGATTACCCAGTAGGTTTTCGGCGCATTGCGCCCGACCGCCTCGGCCGTCTCCCCCACCTTCATCACCCCCACCAAGTCGAAGAACTTGTCGGGCCCCTCGCGGCAGTTGGTGTTGCGGCTCACTTGGATCGTCACCTTCTCCAGCGTGGGGGTGAGCGTGATGCTCGGGGTGAGTGTCGGGGTCGGCGGCAGGGTGGCGCTTGCGGTCGGCGTCGGCATCTGGATGGTGCCGCCGGGCTGAGCCTCCTCGGATTGCTTCAGCGCGGTGGCGGCCAGCGCCTCGATCGTCGAATCCCCCAAGGTCGCCCGGGTTAATTGCAGGTTGCATCCGGCGGCGGCCAGGCACGCCGCCGTCAGGAGAAAGCGGCCGGTTATTCGGTTCATCATCCCTCCTCCATCCGAAACGCACGGATAATTACATCGTACGCCCAAAACCCGGCGGAAACAATCAGGCTGGAGATTCTATGGAGGATCTCGATAACGAGGTGCTAAAAATAGGCTATGGCTTTCAAAGGCCTTTTTCAGCACCCTGCTAAACGCGAACCGCAAAAGAGAACGCTTATCGGCCGCCGGCGACGACGGCTCCTTCCGGCCGGGAATATCATGTACAATCCAGCGGTATGGATCTTCCCCGCGGGGGCTCCCGACCCTCCTGCCCGTATTTCCTCGCCGCGGCCGCCGCTTCCTTCCTCCGTCTGCTCCTGGGCATCGCCGGCGGCCTGATCCTTCTGGAAATCCTCCTGCGCTTCAATCCCCCCCTGCTGGCCGGATTGCGCGGATTGGGCGCCCCCGCCCCCGTGGACTCACCGCTTTCGGTGTTTGAGTACGACGTCTACACCTCGGACGCCGACCAGATCTTCTGGCGGCCGGATCTGATTCGGCCCATCCCGCCCGGCGAAGACCGTTTGGAAGCGCACATCCGCCTGGAGACGGATGAGTTCGGATTCCGGAATACGCCGCCACTTCCGGCCGAAGCGGACCTGGTCGTCCTCGGACGTTCCTTCTCGCTCGGCGCGCAAAGCCAGGCTCCCTGGCCGGAACAATTTGCCGATCTCAGCGGCTGGAGAGTCGTCAACCTATCCCAGCCCGGCAGCAGTCCGGAGGTCAAACGGGATTTCCTGACCCGCTTCGGCCTGCCGCGCCGGCCGAAGTGGGTGGTTGTGGAGGTCGAACCCCCGCTCGACGCCATGCGCTTCCGGCCCTCCGATCCTTGGATGATCCAATTGCTGCCCATTCCGATCGCCCAGGAATATCTCAGGCGGTTCTTCGGGATCGAACGGTTTTTAACCGCGGATCCCATCTATCCGCTGGAGGTCGACCTGCCCGGACGGACGTATCCGCTGGTATGCTGCGTGCATTACCTGGACGCCCTCACCCTGACCGTGGAAGAATGGCAAGCCAGCCGCGGTTGGAAGGAGTTTACGGCCGCCGTGAGCGATTTGGCGCGGGAAGCGGCCGAGGGATCCTCGTGTACGGCCATCCTTTACGCACCGACGAAACCCGAGATATATTTTCCCCTCGCTCTGGACCCTTCCCAGCTGACGCCCGCCCTGCGGGATCTGGTTCCCCTGCGATTGGATGCAAACCATGAAGTGGTGGTCGATGCCGGCCGGATTCCCGACATCCTGCGGATGCGCGCCAATGCGCTGGCCGCGCGGGATGCGTTGGCTGCCTACGCCGCCGAGCATAACCTGGTCTTTGTGGATCCGACCGGATTGATGGTGGCGGCGGTCCTGCGGGGAGAGGATCCGTTCATGGCCTACGATTCCCACTGGAACGCAACCGGACATGCGCTCGTGGCCCAGGCGGTGTGGGAAGCGCTGGCCGGCGCGGAGTGCGGGTAGTGCTGCTCCACACGCCGCAATTCCTCCTCCTCTTTGCCGGCATATGCGGGCTGTACTGGCTGTTGCCCCGTCCGGCCTGGCGGAAAAGCCTCCTGCTTCTGGCAAGTTACGCCCTGTATGCCGCCTTCGACGTGCGATTCGCGCTGGTGCTGGCGGGAATCTCCGCCGCAGCCTTTTTCATCGGGCGCGCCCTTCCCGAACATCCCCATCCCCGGCGCCTGGTCCTGCTGAGCATTCTTATAAACCTGGGCGCCTTGGTCTATTTCAAATACACGGGATTCTTTCTGGAAAACCTGGAAAGCCTCCTCCGCGCAGCGGGAATCCCGCCTCCCTCGTCCCTTAGGATTTTTCTTCCCGTCGGAATTTCCTTCTACACCTTCCAGGCGATCGCCTACATCGTCGAGATTTCCCGCCGCAAGCTGACGCCGGCGAAGGATGCCGCCGACTTCGGTTTGTACCTGGCGTTTTTTCCGAAGCTGATCGCGGGGCCCTTCGTCCGGCCCGCCGATTTCCTCAAGCAGATGGCCGATCCGCCGGGATCGCTTTCGTCTTCCGCGTTCCTCTCCGCCTTCCGGCTGCTTCTGACGGGTTTGTTTAAAAAGGTTGTCATCGCCGACAGCCTCGCGGCGCTGGCAGACACCGCCTTCTGCGCCGCCGCATCGCCCGAGGCCGCCGGGTTCCCCGCCCCTCTTTTTATCGGCGGGTTTTACCTTTATGCGGCGCAGATCTACTCGGATTTTTCAGGCTACACGGACCTCGCCCGCGGGTTCGCCGGTTTTTTGGGGATTTCCCTTCCGGAGAATTTTCGCAACCCCTATTTCGCCGTATCCCCCGCCGATTTCTGGAACCGTTGGCACATCACCCTCACCCAATGGTTCCGCGAGTATCTCTTCTTTCCCCTCAGCCGCCATGGGATGGCCGCAACCGGCCGCCGTTTTCCGCGGATGATCCAAACCGGGGCCACGCTGATCACTATGACCCTGGTCGGATTGTGGCACGGCGCGGCATGGACATTCATCCTTTGGGGGGTGTGGCATGGATTGCTGATCGTCATCGACCGGCTGCTGGGGTTCGTTCCGCGCCGAGGATGGGAGAAAATCTTGGCCGCCTTGGTTACGTTTCACTTGGTCGGCATCGGCTGGATACTCTTCCGCGCCGAATCGGTGACGGAGAGCGTCCGCTATCTGAGCGGGATGATCTCCTTCCAACAGCCTCACTGGGCGGTCCATTTTCTGCTTCCGGCGTTCACGGCCCTGTTGCTCCTCCTCGCCCTGGATGCGGCCGGAAGATGGTCGCAGCGCTTTCCGCGCCTGGCCGCCGCGTTGCGTCCGGCGGCGCTCGCCGCCGCCGCCGTGGCCGTAGCCGGGATTTGGATCCTGCAAGGCGTTTCGTCCGGCGCCCCCCTGCCGTTCATTTACGGCTCCTTCTGAAATCCTTGGCACGCAATAATTATCTTAAAAATCACAGGTACAACTCAGCTCCCCGTCTCCGCCCCATCCTCACCCCCAACCTCCACACCCTCCCCTCGCGTTCCCTCGCTTTGCTCGGGACAGGCGCTTGGGACAAGCGCTCGGGGCGGCCCGCCCCGGCTCCGGCGTACGGGCCGGAGGTGCCAGGGAATAGGAGTGGGGATGGAAAAGTGCAGGATTTCTTTTCAATAGTAAACAAGGTGAGCAGACACTTTCTTTTAAAAAAACGGCGACGGAACCGAGGGTCCATCGCCGGGCGTGTCTTTTTTTATTTCCGGCGGTCACCGTTTGGTTACGCGAGCCGCTTCGGTCCGCAATCCGCAGTTCCTTCGGCGCTCATTCCTCGGATTCGGCCTTGCCGCTGACCGCCTTCTGGTGGGCGGCGATGATCGGCTCGGCCACGTTGCGCGGGACCACCTCGTAGTGGTCGAAGGTCATGCTGAACATTCCGCGTCCGCCGGTGATCGAGCGCAGGTCGGTGGTGTAGCGCTGGATCTCGGCCAGCGGGATGGTGGCGTTGACGATGCTCTTGCCGCCCTCGGTATCGATGCCCTGGACCCGCGCGCGGCGCGTGTTCAGGTCGCCCATTACGTCGCCCATGTTGGCTTCCGGGACGGTCACCTTGATGTTCATGATCGGCTCGAGCAGCACCGGACTGGCGCCGTTCACCGCCAGCTTGAAGGCCTCGCGGCCGGCGATCTCGAACGCCACCGGTTTGGAATCCACCGGGTGCTCCTTGCCGTCGAACACCGCCACTTTGATCTTTTCCATCGGGTAGCCGGCCACCGCGCCGCGCTGCATCACCGCGCGGATCCCCTTTTCGATCGCCGACATGTAGGAGGAGGAGATGGCGCCGCCGAAGACCTCGTTCTCGAATTCGAAATCGTTCTCGGGCAGCGGTTCGACCCGCAAATGCACCTCGCCGAACTGGCCGGATCCGCCGGTTTGCTTCTTGTGGCGGTACATCGCGCTGTTCTGCTTGGTGATCGTCTCACGGTAGGGGACCTTCGGCAATTCGATGTTCAGCCCCACCTGGAATTTGGTCTCCGCCCGCCGGATCGCCACATCGATGTGCTGGTCGCCCATGCCCTGGAGGATCGTCTGCAGGGTGCTGGCCTCGTTGTGCCAGGTGAGGGTCATGTCTTCCTCGCATAGGCGGGTGAGCGTGGGGGTGATCTTGGCCGCGTCGGCCTGGGTCTTCGGAGTCACCGCCACGGAATACAGCGCGGTCGGGTAGGCCGGGACGGAAAAGGTCAGCGGATGCCCCTTGTCGCACAGCGTGTCGCCGGTGGTGGTCACGGACAGCTTGGGGACGACTCCGATGTCGCCGGCGTGCACGTGCTTCACCGGAAGGGTTTCCTTCCCGCGCGGGAGGGAGATCGTCCCCAGCCGCTCCTCGACCGATTTCTTCGAATTCCACACGCGCGTATCGGAGACCATCGTCCCCGAATACACGCGGAAGAAGGTCTGTTTGCCCACAAACGGATCGGCGGTCGTCTTCCACACGTAGACCGCCAGCGGGCCGGCGTCGGAACACTCCAACTCCTCCCTACCGTCCTTTCCCTCCGCTTCTGTCTTGGGCGTCTCGGCCGGCGAGGGGATGAGTTTCGTCGCGCAATACAGCAGCGGTTCGATGCCGACCTCGGCCGATCCGGCGCAGGCGAAAACCGGCATGCAGGTGCAGTTCCAGACCGCCTGGCGCAGGCCGCGGATCATCTCCTCCTGGGTCAACTCCGTGCCGCCCAGGTATTTTTCGAGCAGTTCGTCCTCGCCCTCGGCCGCCGCTTCCATCAGGACCACGCGGGCTTCCTCGGCCGCCGCTTTCAACTCGGCGGGGATCTCGGCGGCTTCCTTGCCGGCGCCCATCCGCGCCTTCATCGCCAGCAGGTCGACCACCCCTTGGAAATGCTGCCCCTGGCCGATCGGCAGTTGGACCGGAATCAGCTTGGCGCCGGGGAGGCTCTTCGCGCTCGCCAACGCCTGCTCGAAGTTCGCGTTCTCGCGGTCCATTTTGGCGATCACCACGAAACGCGGCAATTTAAACTCCGTGCAGTACTGCCAGGTCAACTCGGTCCCCACTTCCACGCCGGCGACCGAATCGATCAGCACCATCGCCCCGCTCGCCACCCGCAGGGCTGAAATCACCTCGCCGACGAAATCCGGGAATCCGGGGGTGTCAAGCAGGTTGATTTTGCAATCCTGGAACTCCAGGGGGATGGCCGAGGTGGAGAGGGAAATTCTGCGGCGGATTTCCTCCTCGTCGAAATCCGAAACCGTCGTGCCGTCTTCGATCTTCCCCAGCCGGGTGGCCGCTCCGGTGAAGTGCAGGAACGCCTCGACCAAGGTGGTCTTACCCGCGCTGCCGTGCCCGATCAGCGCCACATTGCGGATGGCTTCGGTTGCGTATTCCTTCATGTGCTCTTGTCGACCTCCAGGGACGGGGAGCGGGGCGCTTCCCGCGGGGGATATGATTTTCTATATAAAAGAAGAATGCCGAAACCGACGGCGGACGGTATTGTAAATGACCGGGAAGCGGTTGTCAAAGAGCGTGCAGAAACGGGGGCGGCTGAGGACCGGATCGGGGTGATGACCAGTGAGCCTGTCCCGAGCCGAAGGCGAGGGATCAGGCCGGCGCGGTCTTAGCCGGCATCCAGAGGTTTGAATGCTCGTCATGCCGGCGCGTTCTTGGCCGGCATCCAGGGGTTTGAATGCTCGTCATGCCGGCGCGGTCTTAGCCGGCATCCAGGGGTTTGAATGCTCGTCATGCCGGCGCGTTCTTGGCCGGCATCCAGGGGTTTGAATGCTCGTCATGCCGGCGCGTTCTTGGCCGGCATCCAGAGGCCGGGGTTTTCGTCATGCCGACGCGTTCTTAGCCGGCATCCACGGGTTTGAATGCTCATCATGCCGGCGCGTTCTTGGCCGGCATCCACGGGTTTGAATGCTCGTCATGCCGGCACGTTCTTGGCCGGCATCCAGGGGTTTGAATGCTCGTCATGCCGGCACGTTCTTGGCCGGCATCCAGGGGTTTGAATGCTCATCATGCCGGCGCGTTCTTGGCCGGCATCCACGGGTTTGAATGCTCGTCATGCCGGCGCGGTCTTGGCCGGCATCCAGAGGCCGGGGTTTTCGTCATGCCGACGCGTTCTTAGCCGGCATCCACGGGTTTGAATGCTCATCAGGCCGGCGCGTTTCCAGCCGGCATCCAACGGCTCTATCCGCCATGACCGTAATGAAAGCACCCTGGACCCCCGACAAAACCGCTCGGGGGTGACGAGCACAAATCACTTCGGGGTGATGACCAGTGAGCCTGTCCCGAGCCGAAGGCGAGGGATCAGGCCGGCGCGTTTCCAGCCGGCATCCAGGGGTTTGATTGTTCGTCATCCCGGCTTTGTTGATGTCGGAATCGCATACAGCGTGTACGCTTCGCCGAAGCGTTCCACCTCCGCCAGACGCGCTAACAATGCGTCCAACTCCGCCCAATCCGAGGCGGCGTACTCGCTCCGCGAGGCGCGTTCGAACTCTGCCCCGGAATGGAAAACCAGGATGTGGGTCCACCCCTCCCGGCGCCATTCACCGAGCACCGCGTCCGCCGACCCGGCGGTCCGCATCGCCAGGTACCAGCGGTCGATGGTCGAATCCTCGCGGCAGTTCTCCCCGCAATAGAGGCCGCGCGGCTCCCACAGCATCAGCACGCGCGAACCTTCCGGCATCTGGAGGATGTATTCCATCGCCCGCGCGTGCCAGCCCAGGTTTCGCTCCAGGAACTCCTGCCGGGTCCGGGCGCCGACGAGGTACTCGGGGATCCCCGCGGCGATCCAGTTTTGGGCGAATCCGAGGAGCTGAACCGTCGCAACCAGCCAGACCATCGCGGCGGCGACGGCGCCAAGCCGGATGAACCTCCAGCGGAGGCCCCACAACCGCTCAAACCCGTAGGCCGCCAGAAGGCCGACCGCCGGAAACAAAGCCAGGTACAGCCGCGGTTGGGTCAGCGCAAGCGAGAAGGCCCCCCCGATACCGCAGGCCGCCCAGTAGAGGATCGCGGCGATCCAAAACACTCTGCGCAGAAAATCGCCCGCCGCGGGCTCCGCATCGCGCCGCCGGAGCGCCCCGGGCAGAAGCGCTATTAGCAGCGGACCGATCGTCGCGCCGAATGGAGTCACCCCGTAGCTCCCGACCGTCGATTGCAGCAGGGGCATGACCGCGGCCAGGAGCCAGGTGTTTTCCAACGGGCGGCCGGCGAAAAAGGCGGTTTTCAGCGCCGCCTCCGGGCCTCCGTCAAGAAACGGCGGGAGCGGGTTTCCATAGAACGCCAACCCCCTGAGGATCCAGGGCGAGAACGCGGCCAGCGCGCCGCACAGGATCAGCGCTGACTCCTTGAAAAACCTCCTCCATCCGGCGCGCGGAAGAACGGCCAGGAACAGCACGGGAAGCACGATCCCGGCGGTGTATTTCACGCCGAGCGCCAGTCCGCCAAAAACGCCCGCCAGGAAAGGCATCTTCGCACCGTCGTTCCTGTGCGAAAGCGCGCACAGTGCGGCGAATCCGAACAGGGCGGTCGCCCAATCCACGTAGCCCCATCCCATCGATTTCGCCAGCGTATCGCCCGAAAGCAGCAGCGCGGCGGGAAGCAGAGCATGCCGCAATCCCCAGCGGCGCGCGGTGCCGGTCATTCCGAGGAGGGTCAAGAGTCCGATTCCCCATCCCAGCACCGCCGCCGTTTCCATCCTTCCGGTCAGCGCGGCCGCGAGGGTGAAGAGCATTTCCGCCAGGTGCGGGATTTCGAGGAAGAGGGAATCGCCCGGGAGGGAAAGTGAACGCGCGGCCAGAATCTGCTGCGGGATGCGCAGGTGGTAGACGAGCGCGTCCCAGGCCGTCGGCGGCGCCAGCGCAATCCCCAACGCCAGGAGCGCGGACACGGCGGCGAATCCGGCCGTAACCGCCGAGAAGCCGCCTCCGGAGAGCGCCGGCCGGGGAATTTTCCGCAAACGGGGGGCGATTTCCCTCAGCAGGGGAATGGAGACCGCCGGCGTCAGGAGGGCGCAGGCGAGGATTACGGAGATTCCAGTCATCATCCCCGCCCAGGCGGCGGCCAGTCCGAGCAACCCCAGAGCCCCGCAGCCGAGCGCGCCGGCCAGGGCGGATTTTTCCAGGACGGAGGCCGGTCCGTTGCGGAAAAACCGCCATCCGATTCCGACGCCGATCCACAGAATCCAACCCGCGCCGAGCAGATCGACGATCGCGTCCCGGATGCGCTCCCACGCCGCCGGGGGTAACGGCTTGTGGAAGATGTTGAAGACCATGATCGGGAACATCAGCCACAACAGCCCCGCCAAAAAGATCCAGCGGCCGCGGTTCGTGTCCGTCCGTCCGCCGGGGGGACCGCCGTTCGGGGAGGATAATTCTGAAAGGTCGGCCATTCCGAGTTCCTTTCCTTTCGGATGGAGGCATTCCAACCGGGACCCGTTCATTATATTGCAGGAGGTCCGCGGCGCGCCGCTTGGAACGCCCCGCTGGGCGGGGCGGATCCTGGCTTCCCGGCAAGACCGCCCCGCTTCGCGTGCAATCCGGCCCGCGTTTTCGATCCGGATTGTCTCCGGGGCGGGCCCGGGTGCGGCGAAGAGCGGCTGGCGGGGATGATCCCTCGCCTTCGGCTTGGGACAAGCTGACAGGCCGCCACCCCCGCTCGCGAGCGGTCTGCTCGGGCATCCGGGGTCTTTTGGCTTGCGGACCCGGCGGAGCAAGCCGCTGAAGGCCCGCGCGATCAGGACGCGGGTTCCGCTTTCATGATACGATAAGCAGCACCCTCGCCGAACGAACGTTCCGTCACGGCGTTCCCGCTTAAGGAGGATATCCCATGTGGGATTCCCTGCGCAGAGGATTCGGCTTTCTAAAACAGTCGGCCGCCATGGCGGCCAAGGATCCCGACCTGCTTAAACCTTCAATCTACGCCTTGCTCGTCGGCGGCCTCGCCACCGTCCTCCTGGCCGTCCCCGCCCTCGTCCTCACCTTTCTGGCCGGCGACACCGACCTCGGCCGGATCCTCCTGGCGGCGTTGGCTTTCCTTACCTTCTTCGTCCAATTCACCATCTCCTACATTTTCTCCGGCATGACCGTCCGCTTGGTGTACGACTACCTCACCAACGGGGACGGCCGGATGGATCAGGCCTGGGCGACGGTGCGGCGCGATTTGTTCGACATCATGACCCTGGCGGCGGTGTCCGCCGCGGTTAAACTTCTTGAAACGCTGGCCAACCAACGCAAACAGAAGCAGAGGAGCCTCCTCAGCGCCCTCGCCGCCGGACTCGCCTCCCTGCTCAACCGGATCTGGACCGTCGCCACCTACTTTATCCTGCCGGCGATGATCATCGAGGATTTGAACCTCGGCCGGGGCGTCAAGCGGGCGACCCAGATCATCAAAGACAACCTCCTGCTCGTGGCGGTGACGGAGATCGGGGTGGGCGCCGTCGTCGGATTGATCGGATTCCTGCTGGTGATCCTGGCGCTGGCGCTCGGCGCGGGATTGATCGTCCTGATCGGCGCGCTGTCCAACTGGGCGGTCGAAGGCGTCCTGATCGGCGCCGCCGCCGGAATCCTCGTCGCCTTCGCGATCATCATCGCCGTCATCGTGTTCTCCTCCTACATCACCACCGCCTACCACACCTGCCTCTTTCTCTGGGCGCGCGAGGTGGAACAAGCCCGGACGCAAGGAATTCCCGACGTCCGGGTCGCCGCCCCCGCGCCGATTGCGGCGGTGATGGCGTAAGGATCCCGATCCCCGCAGCTCCCTCCGCAAACCAAATCCCCCCATCCTGCGGAGCCGGACGGGGGGAAAGAGCGGGAAAGCCCTTGGCGGGCGCTTGACCGAAGACCATCAGACCGAGCCTGTCTGAGAGACCGGCTCGGTCCGATCAACCGTCTCGGCCGTCTTTCCTCAATCCATCCACATCTCCTGACCCGCACAGCGCCGGGATTCCCCCCCGACCTGCACGTACCAAACGCCCCGTTCGGTATGGGTCGGATAGGCCTCGGCCACCCCGCTGGCCCGCAGCAGCCGCAGGCCTTCCGCGACCGGCCACAGGTAAGACCGCCAATCCTCGGCGGACTCCTCCTCCATTGCCGCCAGCCGGCAGGAAAGGCCCGCGCCGATCTGATCTTTTTCCGGCACCGCGCTGGTCCGGTACAGCGCCAGGAGCTCCGGCACGGCGTCCGCAGAAAGGCTTTCGAAGTACTCCGTATCCAGCTGCTCCTCCGCCCGCGCGCTCGCCCCTTCTACTTCGAACCGGACGGCGCGCAAGCCGTTCCAGCGGACGATCGCGGCGTCCACATTCAGGACGGCGAGCGAGAGCGTGAAGCCGAAGGCCGCCGCCAGCGCGGCGGCGCTGAAGCAGCGGGTGCGCCCGGCCAATTCCAAACCGGCCGCCGCCACCAGGAGGATCCCCAGCCACAGGATGAACACATTTGTGTACAGCCGTAGGGCGGTGAAGCCGTAGGCTTCCTCGTACAGCTGCAGCCGCCGGAAAGAGGAAACCAGCATCACCACGACCAGCGCCGCCAGGATCAATCCGAGCCCGGAAAAGGCCTTGCGCTGGAACGCGTTCTCGCGCCGGGTGAGCGAACCGAGTCCGAGGAACAGGACCAGGCTGAAGAACGCCACCGCCACCAATTCGCCGAACCCGCGGCGCGCGTATTCCGAATAGGTGAATCCCTCGGCGGTGATGTTCTCCGCTCCGCCGAAGAAATAGCGGAACTGGATGGCAACGAACACCGCAAACAGCAGGCTGACGCTGAGCAGCACCACGACCGACTCGATGAACCCGACGAACGGCCGGACGTGCGGATTTTCCGGGGCGGCAAGCCGCTCCTCGCGGCTGGACAGGACCGCGTGCAGGATGATCCCCGTCAGGAGGTACATGCCGATCAGAACGTACGTCGCCCGGAACAGGTATTCCGGCAGACGGTCGATATCGAAGACGGAGTTCAGCGCGCGCTCGAACACCGGATCGGCGGCCGAAAGCAGGGCGGCGAACACCAGCACCACCGGCAGCGCGAGGACCAATCCGCGCGCGACGGAAGGCATCCAGCGGCGCCAGGCGTTCGGCCGCGGGAGGGCTCCTTCGGCTGGCTTCTCGGGCGGAAGGAGTGCGGGATGCAGGGCGGCGGAGGCGCCCAGCCGGAACGCCGCGCCGATGTGGTCGATCCATCCGTAAAACGGCCAGCGCCCGCCGCGGTAGGTTTCGGCCAGGATCATCATCAACCCGAGCGCCGCCGCGGCGCCGCAGAAGACCGTGAACGGCTCGGTGCGCAGGAACGTGACCGCGGCCGCCGCCAGGATGCATGGAACGAGGATCAGGCTGCGGAGGTGCGGCCGGATTCCGGAAACGGCCGCCGAAACCGCCCCCGCCGCCAGGCAGACGACGATGAACAGGAAAAACGAGATCCCCGGGCGATGGCCCCAAAAAAGAAAATCGAACGAAAACGCTGCCGCCAGGGCGATCCACCAGATCCAATTGCGTTTGACCATTGCACCTCCCCAAGGGATATTTTCCGCAAATATAGCAGAGACCGTCCGTTCCGTTCCAGCACCCGGGTGCGGGGGAGAACGCCCTCGGATGCCGTGGATCCCCTGAAAACGCCTGTTTTCCGCGCAAATCCCGAATACATACCCGGGATGCGCCTTCCGGACCATGACACTGCACCCAAAACCGGGCGAGGATGAACGCTGAAGTACTCCAATCGTCGAAAAGGAGACTCCATGCATTCTTTATTCTTCCGGTTGGGATTGCCGGCCGTCGACCTGTATGAAAACTTGATGTTCGACATCGACATTCGCCGGCATCAGCCCCTGCCCGGCGGGCCGAAAATCCTCGTCTCGAACCATCCCAGCACCACCGATCCGTTCCTGATCCTCGAAATCACCCCCGAGCCGGTCCGATTGCTGATCGAGGAGCGCCTATTTCAGGTGCCGGTATTCGGATCCTACCTGCGCCTGGCCGGGCACATTCCGGTGGTGCCGGGGAACGGCCGGGCGGCTTACCGAGCGGCCTTGCGCACCCTGCGCGACAACAAATCGGTGGCGCTGTATCCGGAAGGGGCCATCAGCCCGATCGACGGCGGCCTGCACAAGCCGCGCACCGGCGCGGCGCGGCTGGCGCTCGAATCGGGCGCGCCGGTGGTGCCGATCGGCGTGGCGCTGGACCGCAAACGGATCCGCCTGCTGGAATCCAATGTCAAAGGCAAGCCAGCCGTGGGAACATGGTATTTCCGCGGGCCCTACGCCCTGACCGTCGGCGCGCCGCTCCGCTTCCGCGGAAGCGTGGAGGACCGTGAGCTGGTCGAATCGACCGCCGACCGGATCATGTGCGCGATCGCCGGGCTGGAACGGGAAAGCCGGGCGCGGATTTTCTCCGAGATCCGCCCGCTCCGGGCCAATGCCGGGATCCGGGCCGTGCTGGGCGACCTCATCTATGACTGACCGCGCCGATCCCGCCCCGCCGACGATCGTGGCGGAAATCCGGATCGCCGCCTGGCTGGATTACGCTCCGGCGGCCAAATGGTTCCCCGGAATGTCCCTAAGGTACGAGTCGGACGGGGCGACGGTTCTGCGCGGGCCGCTGCCCGACCAAGCCGCCCTGTTTGGAATCCTTCACCGCCTGCGGGATCTCGCCGTTCCGCTGCGGTCGGTCGACATCCTTCCGGCGGGGGGTGCAGAACCGCACGGCGCGGGGGCCGCCGCCCGGCCGGACGCATCCGGAGAAACCACTATGAAGAGCACATCCACCCCTTCCGATCCCCATCCCGCCGGCGAATCTGTCCTGATCACCGGCTGTTCCTCGGGCATCGGCCTGGCGACGGCGATCCATCTCGCCGCCCGCGGTTTCCACGTGTTGGCGGCGGTCCGCAAGGAGACCGACGCCGAACGCCTGCGCTCATTCCGCTTGGCGGGCCTGGAGCCCCTCTGCCCGCTCGACCTGAGCGATCCGGATCAGATCGCCTCCGCCGCGGCCGCCGTGCGGGAGAGCCTGGCGCGCAAAGGACGCGACAGGCTGTACGCGATTGTCAACAACGCCGGCGGCGGATTCATCGCGCCGGTGGAACTGTTGGACCTCGCCCGCTTCCGGACCGAACTGGAGGCGCGGTTGGTGGGACCGGTCGCCCTCCTGCAGCACCTCCTGCCGCTGGTGCGGCGCGCCCGCGGCGGACGGATCCTCTGGATCGCCACCCCCGGGCTGATCGCCGTTCCCTACGTGTCCAGCATCCACGCCGGCGAATTCGCGATGACCTGCATCGCCCAGAGCCTGCACTTGGAACTCTCGCCCTGGGGAATTGCCAACATCCTCATCGCCTGCGGCGGCATCCGCACCGCGGCCCCGGCCCGCACCCGGGCCGAGCTCGAACGCGACCTGCGGGTTTGGCCGCGGGAAAAATCGGATTTGTACGTTCAATCGCTGGAAAAACTCCAAAAGCAGTTCGAACGGTTCGACCGCCGGCGGACCGAGCCGGAACGGGTCGCCCGCACCGTCTACGCCGCGCTGCAGGCCGAAAAACCGAAGCGGAAATACCTCGCCGATTCCCAGGCGGGAATGATGAACCTCCTCGGGATCCTTCCGCAATCGATCGTCGACGCGGTTTTCATGAAGCGGATTTAACTCCGCCGAGAAGAAAAAGGAGCAGCCATGAAAACCCCGTAAGCAGTACCGGCCGTCCGGTCGCTGTTGGGCGGCATCTCCGCCGTCGCCATCGGCCTGCTCAACGTCGTCATCATCCTCTACTTCTTCAATTCGCCGGAAGCCGGACGCGACGACGCGTATTCCTTCTTCCGGAACTTCGCCGACAATGCTTTCCTCTCCTCCCTGCCGTGGATCGTGTTTGCCGTCACCGCCGTCCTTTCCAACAACATCCTTCCGGCGGTGCAGGATATGGTGAGGGGCGTTCATCCGGATTTGGCGCGGTTCGCCACCTTGCTCGGATTGGCCGGCTATACGGTGCAGGGCGTCTGGGCGGTCACGCTCATCCGGGCCGCGCCCGTCCTCTCGGCCGCCTTTCAAACCGGCGACGCAACCACCCGCGCAGTAATCCTCGCCGTCGGACTTCCGCAGATCGATCCGGACGGTTGGTTTTCCTTCGGCGGCCCCGGCACTTGGCTGATCCTCGTCAACCTTCTGGCCCTGCTCGGACGGCGGCTTCCCGCATGGCACGCCGCGTTCGGGGTCCTGGCCGGGATCTGCGCCTGGGCGACCGTGATCGCCTCGGCTACGGGTTTCGAGCCGCAGAACCTGTTCGCCTCGGCCGGGGGAGCCGCGGTGTACCCGCTGTGGTTCGTCCTGTTTGGGATCCGGCTGATCCGCGGAGGACCGGACGGTCCGGAGCGGAATACGCGCCGGCGTGAAAGCGATCTCCGGTGGATGACTTCCCCGGTGACGGGCATACTCCAAACCGCCGTGCCCGGGCGTTTTCCTCGGGCACTCTGTCCCGGAACTACCGGATCCCGGCTTGAAACGCGCCGGGATGACGACCGAAAGGCTGCCAGGCGTCACCCAAAAACGGATTCCTCACAAGGATGGGCGGCGCCGTGAAATCAGAAAAAAAGCATCTCCTCAGCCTTCGCCTCAGCCCATCCTCCCGTTCCCATCCTACGCTCCGCGCGGGATAATGTCAGGAGGAATTCTCCCGGCCCATCTCATAAGCGAGATGGATTCAAACAAAGGACCGGAAGCCCGATTTGGCGCTCGACCGGCCGCGGGCGGCCGAATCCGCCTTCCACCCTTGGGATATAATCAGGGCGGGTACGATCCGCCTGAGAATCATGGACGATTACCGGGAGCACCCTCAACTGCAAAAAGCCATCTCCCTCGCCCAATCCGGAAGGGTGGCGGACGCGCATGCTCTCCTGCACAAAATCACCAGCGAGGATCCGACCCAGGAGATGGCCTGGCTGTGGCTGGTGCAAACCGAACCCGACCACCAGGAACGGATCAAGATCCTGGAAGAATGCCTGCGCCACAATCCGACCAGCGAATACGCCCGCAAGGGGCTGGCCGGATTCCGGACCGGGCCGCTGACCGGCAAACGCCCTCCCGGTAAACCGCCCACCTATGTCCGCCCGAAAAAGGGGACCGGCCCCCTGCGTCGGTCCGGTTGCCGCTGGAAGAGCCTGATCCTGCTCGGCGCGCTGGCCGCGACCATTCTGTTGATCATCGCCGGGATTCTCTTCTATCCGGGCTGGAGAGGAATCCTCCCGAACCTCGGGTTAACCGATCTCTCGCTGTCGTTCCTGATGCCCTCCACCCCCACCCCGACTCCCACCGCGCCAACCCCGACGGCCGCCTTTACCGCCTCGCTGTCGTTTACGCCTTCGCTTTCTCCGACCCAAACTCCGTCGGCGACACCCTCGTCGACATTCACCCCGAGCGTAACGCGGACCCCGACCCTGTTCGCGGGAGAACCGGCTCCGGAGGAGCCGGCGTTGTTGTTCCTGGCGGCGGGCGCTTGCCAAGTTTTGCGCCTTCCGGTTTCCGGGGGGGAACCGCAGGCGCTCACCGCGCAGATCCCGGAGGACTGCGTTCACCCGGTGATATCGCCCGACGGCCTCAAGGTGGCGTTTGTCGGCCTGCCGGACGGCAATACGATCCGGACGATCAACGTGGACGGCTCATGGAAAAGGACGATTACCAAGCTTCCGGTCGGCACGGGGGCGGGACGGGCGATCTGGTCGCTGGCGTGGTCGCCCGACGGCCAATCGATCGCCTTCGTCGCCTCCGCCTTCTCCAAGGATGCGCAGGGCGCAACCCAGGTGTCTGACAACCGGGGATTTTTATACGCCGTCTCGCTGAGCAGCGGATACGCCAAACAGCTGAAGGCCCTGGGCGTGCCCTGGGAACTGGCCGCTTCCCCTTCCTTCTCCCCCGACGGCAAATGGGTTTTCGCCTACGACATGGGCAATCCTCTGGATTCAAACGCTTACCCCTACGCCTTCCGCGCCTCCGATTCGCGCACCGTTTCGGTCACCTTCGATCCGAACAATTACGGCCACTACGATTGGTCGCCCGACAGCCTGTACCTGGCCGGGCTGCTGCCCCAGAAGCCCGCCGAAAGCGCGCTGCCGCCCGAGGCGCCGGCCGATCAGACGTACCTGATCATCGCCGGACTGGACGAGAGCAAATATTACATTCCGCTGGCGGACAAGGGCTACAGCCCGGAATTCGGCGCGCGGTGGTTCCCCGACGGCAACGGCTTCCTGCTCTACAATACGCGCACCAAGCACTTGGTGGCCATTTCGGGCGAGGGCGCCCTGCGTAATCCGATCGTCCCGTTGGAACAGGCGCCGGCCTTCGTCTCCTGGTCGCCGGACAACCAATGGATCGCCGTCATCGCGGATACCGCTTCGGGAGAAAGCCGGACGCTGATGATCGTCCGCCCCGACGGCTCCGACCTCCGGATCCTGTCGCGCAACGTGGGGCCCGCGCAGGCGGTCTGGCTGTAGGGGGCCATCGTCCTTGGACTCAGCCGAAATCCCCCCGCTCCCATCCAGGCCGATGGAACCGCAAAGGAGGCCGAGCCCCCAGGCCTGCCCCGCACATAAAACAGAAAAGATCCGCGGATGGGCGCCGGCCTTAGGCGCGCTCCTCCTCGGCGCCCTGGCCTGCTCCATGCTCGAACCTCCCGCTCCGCCTTCGCCCTCGGTATTCGATTCCGGACGCACGGCCTACGGCTTCTTCCCCACTTCTGCGAAAGCCGACATCTTCAGCGCGGTGGGCATCTACCGCTCCATCGCCCGGCACGGCGACGCCGTCCTGATCCAGCAGAACGTGGCCTGGGACGATTTCCGGGACGGCCTAGACGCGGATTCGGATCGGATCGAGGAGATCCGGGGGCAGGTGGACCTGGCCTGGCGGAACGGCCTGGAGGCGGTCTTCGTCGTCGACCCGCTCAACGGCCTGGACCGCCGGCAGTTCTTCGGGCTTCCGCCCGACCTGGCCGGCGCCGACTTCAGCCATCCGGTCGTCCGCGCGGCGTACCAGAATTTCGCCCTGCGCCTGGCGCGCGATTACCGTCCGCGCTACCTCGGCTTGGCGTCGGAAATAAACTCCTACGCCGACGCGTTTCCGGAGGATTTCCCAAATTTCCTCAGCCTGTACCGCGAGACGTACCGCAAGGTAAAAACCGAATCACCCGAGACGCAGGTGTTCGTCACGTTCCAATGGGAGGACATCAACAACGTGAACCGCTTCGCCGATCAGGGCGAAGCAAAGATCGATTGGGAAACGATTGAAGCCTTCGAACCCGACCTGGACCTGTGGGTGATCTCCTCCTATCCGTTTGTGGCCTTCGACAGCGCGGCCCAGATTCCGGAGGATTACTACGCTCCGCTGCTGGCCCGGACAAAGAAACCCCTCGCCGTCGGCGAGGGCGGTTTCGGATCCGTCGACATGGACCCCTTCCGCGGAACGCCCGAGGACCAGGTGCTGTACCTGAACGCCATCCACGACCAGATCGGGGCGCGCTTGGTCTTTTGGATCTACCTGATCCTGGACGACCTGGACATGGATTCGTACCGCAAATATTTCGAGGGCGCGGGGATGGGGGAGCAGGCGGAGACCCTGCGCTTCTTTTCGATCGTCGGACTGCGGAAGCGGGACGGAACGCCGAAGCCCGCCCTGGCCGTTTGGGACGGATTCCGCGCGTGACGCGCAGGAAAGGAAACCGCCGTTGAACCGCGATGTCCTGCTCGACAGCAAGACCATCGCCCCGGCTTTGCGCCCCAACCTGGTCTCGCGTACCCGACTGCTCCGCCGGCTGGAGGCGGGGCTCGCCGTCGGCCGCGAAGTGACGCTGGTTTCCGCCCCGGCGGGGTTCGGAAAAACCACCCTGCTTTCGGAATGGGCGCACCGCGCCGAAAGGCCGGCTTCCTGGCTGACCCTCGAGGAATCCGAAAACGACCCGGTGCTGTTCCTCCGCTATCTGGTCGAATCGATCCGCAAGTCGGTTCCCGCCGTCAGCCCCATCCCGTTGCAGCTGCTGCAATCCCCGCAGGGAGCCTCGCCGCTGACCCTTCTGGCCCCGCTGTTGAACGACCTGGCCGCCTCCGAAAAGCTGCTGCTGATCCTCGACGATTACCACCTGGTGACCGCTCCGGCTTCGCATGCCGTCGTCGAATTCCTCCTCGACCACCTTCCTCCCTCCGTCCACCTGGCCTTGGGAACGCGCGAGGATCCGCCCCTGCCGCTGGCGCGCCTCCGCGCCCGGGACCGGATCACCGAATTGCGCGAATCCGACCTGCGCTTCACGCTGACGGAAACGGAGGAATTCCTCGCCCGGACGACGGGCTTGAAGGTGCCGGCGGCGGCGGAGACGCTTGAGGCTCGCACCGAGGGCTGGGTGGCCGGGTTGCAGCTGGCGGCCTTCGCCCTGCAGAAGGAGCGGGCTCAACCGGAAAAATTCCTGGCCGCCTTCTCCGGCGACCACCGCTACGTGATGGACTACCTGGTGGTGGAAGTGCTGGAGCGCTTGCCGGAGGAGATCCGCGCCTTCCTCCGCCGCACGTCGATCCTCGACCGCTTGAGCGCGCCGCTGTGCGACGCGGTGCTCGACGGCTCCGGCAGCCAGGCCCTGCTGGAGCAATTGGAGGCTTCCAACATTTTCCTCTTCCCGCTCGACGAGCGCCGCGAATGGTACCGTTACCACCGCCTGTTCGCGGAATTCCTCAAGGCCCGGCTGGCGCCCGAGGAGGAAGGCCGGCTGCACGAGCGGGCGGCGGCCTGGTTCGAATCGCACCGTATGCCGTCCCTCGCCGTGCGCCACGCGCTGGCCGCGGGGGCGCTTTCGGGGGATTACGTGGAAGCCGCGCGCTTGATCCGGCTGGCCGCCGAGGACGGTATCCGCGAGGGACGGGCGCAGACCCTGATCGGGTGGCTGGATTCCCTGCCCAAGGATTTGCTGTACGCGGACCCCGAGCTCGCGCTGTATAAGGGCTGGGCGCTCACCCTGGGCGGGGATTTTTCCGGGGCGGAAGCGCTGGCCGGACGCGCCCTCCGCATCCTTGCGGATCGGACCGGATTCGAATCGACGCGCGGGAAGGCCTTCCTCCTGCAGGCGTTCCTCGCGCTGATGGCGCGGATGGACTATCCGGAGACCATCCGCCTGGCGACCCGGGCGATCGAGGATCTTCGCGGCCGGGAGGATCAATGGCTGCCGATGGCCTATTGGCTCTTGGCGGAGCCGCACGAGCGGATGGGCCGCGTTGAGCAGGCGATCCGCACCTTGCAGGAATCCCGCCAGGCTCTGCCGGCTTCGCTTTCGCACCTGTTCACCGACCTGGTCGACATGATGCTGGTCTACGACCTCAACCTCGCCGGCCGGCGGCGGGAGGCGCTGGCGGTGTGCGAAGAAACGATCCGCCAACGGGCTTCTTTCGGGGAGACGGGATCCCCCACCAGCTGCATGCTGCTCGCCCGCCGGGCGATGCTTTACTATGAAGCCGATGACATCGAGCGGGCGTCTGCGCTGTACGCGGAAGCCCTCGAGTACGGCATCCGCCACCGCCAGGAACCGTTCGTTTCTTTCGCCCGCGGGATCTGCGCGCCCATCCTCCTGGCGCGGGGGGAGGCGGACTCGGCGCTGGAAGCGCTGGACCGGGCGGCCGCGCTCGCGCGGCAAACCGGCCTCACGGACGTTGGGACGATCCTCGCGGCGCAGGCCGGCATCCGCCTGCGGCTCGGCCGCCTGGATCAGGCCGCGCGCTGGGCGGAGGAGGCCGGCTGTTCGACCGCGGAGGAGCCGCAGTACATCCGGCTGGATAGCCACCTAGTATTCACGCGCTGGCTGATCGTCCGCGGCGCGCATGCCGAGGCGGTCGCCTGGCTGGAGAAACTGCGCGCTTTCCTCGAAACCGGCGGCATGCGCCGTCCGCTGATCACGGCCCGGATCCTTTCGGCGCTGCTGGCCGAGAGGACCGGCGATCCGGCGGCCGCACGCGGTTTTCTCGAGCGGGCCCTGCAGGCCGCCGCGCCGGAAAATTACCTCCGCGCTTTCCTCGACGAAGAGGAGCGCCTCTTCGGCTTGCTGCCGTCCGTCCGCGGTGCGGAAGCGCCCTTTGTGGACCGGCTGGTTTCCGCCCGCAACCGATTGGCTTCCCGGCCGATCGCCAAGCCCGCGGCCGAGGATCTGCCCGAGCCGCTGAGCCCCCGGGAGATCGAAATCCTCCTATTGATCGCCAAAGGCCTCTCCAACGCGCAGATCGCCGAGCGGCTGGTGATCGCCCTGGCGACCGTCAAGCGCCACGCCCAAAACATCTTCGGCAAGCTGGGCGTGAACAGCCGCACGCAGGCGGTGGCGGAGGGGCGGAGGCGGGGGCTGATCGGGTAAGGGCCGCAGGCGGCGGGCTCGACGCCCGCCTCGGCCTCGCGTCGATGCGATGTCCCGGCGTGATCCCGGCCGGGAGCGCTTCGGTGTCATCAAAAAAATGTCCCGTGCAACCTTCCGCTTCTACGCCGAGTTGAACGATTTTCTGCCCCCCGCCCGCCGCGGGAAAGCCTTCTCGCATGCCTTCCAGGAACGGGCGGGGGCGAAGGACGCGATCGAATCGCTCGGGGTGCCGCACACCGAGGTCGACCTGATCCTGGTCAACGGCCGTTCGGTGGATTTCCAGCATCCCCTGCACGACGGCGATTCGGTCAGCGTCTACCCGGTGTTCGAATCGCTCGACATCCGCCCCGTCCTGCGCCTGCGCCCCGAACCGCTGCGCCGACCGGCCTTCATCCTCGACGGGCACCTCGGGCGTCTGGCCGCCTACCTGCGCCTGCTTGGGTTCGACACGCTTTACCGCAACGATTTCGCCGACGGCGAATTGGCCGAGCGTTCGGCCGCCGAGGGGCGGATCCTGCTCAGCCGCGACCGCGGCCTGCTCAAGCGCTCGATCGTCACCCGCGGCTATTGCGTCCGCTCCGACTCTCCCCGCCGGCAGCTGCGCGAAATCGTGGACCGCTTCGACCTGGCGCGGAATTGCGCCCCCTTCCGCCGCTGCCTGGCCTGCAACGGATTGCTCGCGCCGGCGGAACAGCAGGCCGTCGCGGACGGGGTGCCGCCCGGAATCCGCGAGCGGTTTGACGAGTTCTACCGCTGCGGCGGATGCGGAAGAATCTTCTGGCCGGGTTCGCACTACGCCCGCCTGCAATCCATCCTGCGCGAGGTCCTGGAGCAACCGCATGCCTGATCCGTCGCGGGAATTCGAGCCGGCCTACCGGAAACTGCCGGAGGGGGAACTGCGGCGGCGGGCGGCGGAAGCCGCCGCCGGCCTGGCGGATTGCCGCTTCTGCCCGCGGGAATGCGGCGCGGACCGCGCCGCCGGAGGGGAGGGATTTTGCCGCACCGGCCGCCGGGCCCGGGTGAGCAGCTTCTTCCCCCACTTCGGGGAGGAGGATTGCCTGCGCGGCCGCCGGGGAAGCGGGACCGTCTTCTTTTCCGGATGCAACCTGCATTGCGTGTTCTGCCAGAATTTCGACATCAGCCAGGGCGGAGCGGGCGAGGAATGCGGCCCGGCGCGGATCGCGGCGATGATGCTGGAACTGCAGGCGCTCGGCTGCCACAACATCAACTGGGTCACCCCCGAACACGTCGTCCCGCAGGTATTGGAAGCGCTCGCGCAGGCCGCGGAGGGCGGCCTGTGTCTGCCGATCGTCTACAACACGTCGGCCTACGATTCACCGCACAGCCTGCGCCTGCTGTCGGGGATCGTCGACATCTACATGCCGGATTTTAAAATCTGGGATCCGCAGCTGGCGAAAACCTACTTGCAGGCGGAGGATTATCCCGCAGCCGCGCGCGCCGCCGTTCGCGAGATGCACCGCCAGGTCGGGGATCTGCAGTTGAACGAGCACGGGTTGGCCGTGCGCGGGCTGCTGGTCCGCCATCTGGTGATGCCGGACGGCGTCGCCAGCACGCCGGAGGTAATGCGCTTCCTGGTAGAGGAAATCTCCCCCGATACTTACGTCAACCTCATGGCGCAATACCGCCCCGCGGGAAAGGTCCACCGGGGATCGTTCGACCGGATCAACCGGCCGATCACTGCGGAGGAATACGACCGCGCCTTCGCCGCGGCGCGCGCGGCCGGTTTGCACAGGTTCGACCAACGGAGCCGGTTCTGATTCCTGGATCGACCTGCCCGGGAACAGCATAATCCGATTTTGGACTCCGGTTTTTAAAAGCCTTTTTATATCTCCCCAGCACCCCGTCCCTGCCCTTTCCTCACCCCCAACCCACACAACCCCTTCCCCCTCTCCTTACAAAAGTCGGGAGAGGGGGAAAGCCTGTCTTCGAGCGGTGCGGGGGGAGGGACAGGGGATAGGGGTGAGGATGGAACAGAGCAGGGTTTCTTTTCAATATTACTGAGGCTGAGTAGAAACACCAATTTTCTTCTTCCGGAAACATGCGGAATTTTCCAATCCAAACTTTATAAAATCTTCACACGTCCGGCTTATGCTCCGATCAGGAACGCGGGTCAAGCCCGGCCCCCGTTCGGGGAGGGTTTCATGCGCAAAGTGTTGATCGTAACAGCCGTGGCCGTTCTTGCCGCGGCGTTGGGCGTCGGCGCGGCCTACGGCGGAAGCCGGCTTTTGGAAACGTATCGAAGCGACATCCTCCAAGCCGTCTGCGGATCGGACTCCCCGGCCCCGGAAATGCCCTGGCGATTGCGGGGCGGCGGACCGCAATCAGGCGGGCGTTTTCCCGGCGGTCCGGGGTATCGGAACGCGGATCCGGATTCGGCGGAGAAAACGCAAAGAACCAAACCGGCGGAATCGGATCGGATCGGCCGCCGCGGTCCGGATGGCTGCGTTTGCGAGGAATCGTCGGATTAACGCAAAGGTCGCCGGTCGAGAAACCCCGCCGGTGAAGAATGGGAGTGAAAAAAATGAAAAATACCTGGAAGTGGATTCTCTTCGGATTTGCGGTCTTCCTGCTGGCCTTCTGCATCGCCCTGCCGTTGTTCGGCGGCTTTCCGGCGGCGGCGATGCCCCGCCTCATCGGATCCAGAATGATTCACCGCGGGATGATCGGCGGCGGTTTGCTTGGAGGAGCCGGCTCTCTGTTCCGCCTGGCCTTCCCCCTGTTGGGGATCGGCGGATTGGCGGCCCTGGTCTACGCCCTTCTCAAACGGCCCGCGCCTTCTCCGGCGCCGGCCGCGCCGGCCGCGCCGGTGGAGCCATGCGCATACTGCGCCAAGCCCCTCGATCCGGGGTGGGTGGCATGCCCGTTCTGCGGCAAGAAGCGCCGCTAAGCCTTCGCCAACCGGCGGCGGATTCCCGGATCCTTCCGGATCCGGGAATCCGCCGTTGCGGCCGGAAGAGGCCATCCCCGCTTTCCCATATAATGGAAGCTATGGGCGCCAAAATCCTAGTTGTGGACGATGAACCTCAGCTCGTGCGCGTGGTCCGCTCCTACCTGGAAAAAGCGGGGTTCCAGGTTTCCGCCGCCTATCGCGGCGATGAAGGATTGCAGGCCTTCCATGCCGAGAATCCGGATCTGGTGATCCTGGACCTGAACCTGCCGGGGATGGACGGGCTCGATGTAGCCCGCGAAATTCGCCGCCAGGGGCAGACGCCGATCCTGATGCTGACCGCCCGGGTGGAGGAAACCGACCGGCTGGTGGGGCTCGAGCTGGGCGCGGACGACTACGTCACCAAGCCGTTTTCGCCGCGCGAGGTGGTGGCGCGGGTGCGGGCTATTTTGCGCCGCGCCCGGGGCGGGGCGGATTCAGCCGAAGTGATCCGCATCGCCGATCTGGAAATCGATCGGAACCGCCACACGGTCCGGCGCGGGGATCGGGCGCTGGAACTGACCCCCACCGAGTTCAGCCTGCTCTCGGCGATGGCCGCCCGGCCGGGAAGGGTGTTCACCCGCATGCAGCTGCTCGAAGCGGGCCAGGGCGCCGCTTACGAGGGGTATGAACGCACGATCGACGTCCACATAAAGAACCTGCGGGCAAAAATCGAACCGGACCCGAAGCATCCCGTCCGGATCCTGACCGTGTTCGGGATCGGCTACAAATTCGCCGAAGCCTGACGATGCGCCTCGCGACGAAAATCCTGCTGGCCTTCGCCCTGCTGCTGCTCTCGACCCTGGCCGCGGTGGTCTTCTTCACCGGCCGCACGGCCGGGCGCGAGATGCGCGGCGCCCTCCTGCAAAACGAGATGCTGCCCAACCACATGCTGGCCCGCGAGCTGGCCGCCTACTTCAGCGCCAACCAATCCTGGAACGGCGCCGAGATCGTCCTTAGCGCACCCGGCCCGATCCAACAAATGCGCAACGCGCGGTGGCTGGTGGTCGATTTGGACGGCAGGGTGGCGGTCGACAGCGCCGGGGAACTGACCGGGGAGCCGTTTGAGATGCCGCCGGAAGCCGTATCGGTGCCGATCCGGCAGGGCGAGCGGATGTTCGGACAGCTGGTGTCGATGAGCGGCTCCGCGCGCAATCCGGAGGAACCGCTGCTCTCGGCGGTGAACCGGGTGCTGTGGGGAACGGCGGCCACCGCCGGAATTGCCGGGCTGGCGATCGCGCTCGTCCTCAGCCGGAGCCTGACCTCGCCCTTGCGCCAGCTCACCGCCGCCGTCCGGCGCTTCGCGCGCGGGGAGCGCGGCCTGAGCCTGCCCGCGCCCTCCGGCGACGAGGTCGGCGACCTGACCCGCTCGTTCCAGGGAATGATGTCGGAAATCGAGCGGCAGGAGATCCTGCGCAAGGAAATGACGGCCGACATCGCCCACGAACTGCGCACGCCGCTGTCGGTGATCCGCGCCAACTTGGACGCCCTCTCCGATGGAGTGTATCCGCTCACGACGGAGAACCTGACGCCGATCCGCGAAAGTGCCGAACTGCTGGACCGCTTGGTGGAGGAATTGCGGACGCTCGAGTTGGCCGACGCCGGCCGGCTGGAGCTCGAAAAAAGCGAAGTCGACCCCGCGCGGCTGATGCGGCGCGTGGCCGCCCGCTTCACCCCGCGGGCCGAAGCCCGCGCCCAGAAGCTCGAGATCCTGCCGGCGGAGGAGCTCCCGCCGCTCGCGGCCGACCTGCAGCGGCTGGAGCAGATCCTCGGCAACCTCCTCGACAACGCACTGCGCCATACGCCCGGCGGCGGAACGATCCGCCTGGGCGGAGTTACCAACGGCACGGCGGTCAGTATATTCGTGGAGGACACCGGCCCCGGGATCCCGCCCGACGCCCTCGCGCGAGTCTTCGAGCGCTTCTACCGTTTGGATTCCGGGCGGGCGCGGGACGAAGGCGGATCCGGCCTGGGGCTGGCGATCGCGCGCAAGCTGGCCGAGGCGCACGGCGGGACGCTGACCGCGGAGAACCGGGTGGAAGGCGGCGCGCGGTTTGTGTTGAAGATTCCGGCGAAGCCGGAGTAAAGCATTGGACAGGATTAACAGGATTTTTCAGGATTGACGGGATTTTTCTTTTGTCAACTGCGCCGCCCCCATAGCGGCGCAGTTTATTCCAGATGATAGTCCATCCCATCCCACCTCCCCTTCCAGACTCTCCAATAAAAAGGTTCCGTTGTAAATCCCGGACGCAATGAATATCTCGCGAATAAACTGCCGCGCGCCAAGCCCCCCGCTTCGCGAGGACAGGCGCGGGGTATTCATCATCCCGCGAAAGCGGGATAATGATCTGCTATGGTCCATGGTCAGGTTCTACTTTGGTCCATCGTCAAGTTTTCCGATGGCCGATCGTCGCTGGTCAACGGTCGAAGAATCGTTTGAACACCCGGCACACCGCCAGGTCCAGCCAATACGGCAGTTTCTTATCCGCGCCGGAAAGCAGCTTGAGTGTCCACCCCCCGTCTTTCCGCTGACGCTCGGCGAACCAATCCAATCCTTTGCGGATGTCCGGATCGTCCGCCGGAAAACCAAGCCGGGAAAGCGTATCCAGCGCGGTGAGCAGATCGGTGAACCAGAATGGAAAGCGGAATCCGGTCCAACATTCGGGCGTCCGGCGGTCCACGTAGGTATCGGATTGGAATAAGCGCGACGCCAGCAGTTTTCCGGCCGAGAGGATCTCCGCGTCGCCGCGGTGTTTTTCGGAAACCGCGAAGGCCCGCAGGACGACCCCGGTGGCCAAGTGGGAAAACGGCTTGGCGCGGTCCGGCTCGAGCGTCTTCGCATTCATGAAGGCGGCGTCCAACTTGGCCTTGGTCGCCGTGCGGAAGGGGATCGCCCAGCCGCCGTCCGCCTGGCGCACGGAAAGCAGCCAGCGCAAGCCGCGGCGGATACGCGGATCGCGTCCGTATCCGGCCTTGATCAGCAGTTCCATGATCCCGGCCGAATAATTCGGCGCGTATTGATTGCCGTAGATCCCGCGGAAATCGCCGGCTTTCGTCTGGCGGGAGAAGAGGAACTCCGCCGCATTGCGGAGCGCCGGGTGCTTGCGTGTGAATTCGAACTTCTCCACCAGGAAACCCGCCTGGCGGTAGGTCTCGATCTGGTCGTAATCCTCCCTGCTGCGCGCGGTCGTGGCGGGGGCGGGATATTTCCAGCGGCCGTTTTTCATCTGGCCGCGGAGGATTTTCTGCGCATCGCGCAAATCCCACAGCTGCTCAACCGGCCCGGGATCCTCGCCGAGCAGGTCGCGGTGCGCGAAATACGCCACCGGCTCGCAGCCGGATTCGAGCAGGATGGGAATGGGATTGTGGGGGAGATGTTTGCGCCAGGAAGACATGGTCACCTCAAAGACCAAGGCGGTCTTGGAGACCGCCTCGGTCTGCGCGAATCCATTATAAGCACAACTCCTATAGTGATAAAAATAAACCCCTTGCGGGTTTTTTTATCAGAGGCGGGAGTGGAGCTACTTGACTTCCACGCTCGCCCCGGCGGCCTCGAGCTTGGACATGTGCAATGGAGCTAAAGCCGCCAGGCTACAGAATCCCCCACAGACTTATCGTACCGTCCCTCGATCCCGAAGCAAGCAACTTTCCGTCCGGCGAGAAAGAAACAGCCAATACCGAATAGGCATGCTCCTTTAGCGTCGATATCAGCTTTCCATCCGGGAGACTCCAGAACTTGATGGTGCCGTCATGCGACCCCGAAGCCAGCAGTTTTCCATCCGGCGAGAAGGATAGGCTCCAATAATTATCCTCAGCCTGCCACAGAGTTCGCAACAGCTTTCCGTCAGCCACCTTCCAGATGTAGATCAATCCATTATGACAGCTCAAGGCGATGTAATCCCCATCCGGGGAGAAGGACATATTAGATGAGTATCCACATGGTCCACCCAGCCTCTGCACCAGCGTGCCAGTGGAGACGGTCCAGAGTTCTACTGTCCCAGCCCACCAAGACCGCAAAGCCAGTTGCTTTCCGTCGGGCGAGAAGGCTGGTTGATCGGGCATTCTGCCGTCCAGCGATCGAACGAGCGTCCCATCCGCGACATTCCAGATTTTCCCCGATCCCGATGCCAGCAGCTTTCCATCCGGGGAGAAGGAAACACCCTCCGATTCATCCTCAGTAACTCTTTCCACCTTGCCATCCGCAACATTCCAGATCCTGACCGTCTTGTCTCCACGCGATACCGATGCCAGCAACCGTCCATCCGGCGAGAAGGATATTTTCGATATATAGCCTGTATGCCCCTGCAGCGTCCGGATCAACATTCCATTCGCGACATTCCATATCTGCACGTCATTGAAGGAACCTGATGCCGAAGCCAGCAGTTTTCCGTTCGGTGAGAAAGTAACGTCAGACACCCAACCCAATTCCACTCCAAAAATATTCGCTAATTTTCCGTCGTCGACGTTCCACATCCTTATTTCGCCGCCTATCGATCCCGAAGCCAATTGCGTCCCGTCCGGCGAAAACGACAACCCTTTCACCCAATCGGTGTGCCCGCTTAGCGTTCGAACTAGCGTGCCATCCTCGGCATCCCAGATCTTGGCCGTGTTGTCTTCGTACGAGCCCGAGGCCAGCAACTTTCCATCGGGGGAGAAGGATACACTGCTGACCCCATATGACTTGACGCTTTCCCCTTCCGGAATATCCCGCATTGTGCGCAGCAATGCGCCGTCCGTGGAATTCCAGATCCTGACCGTGGCATCCCCCGAGCCCGAAGCCAACCATCGTCCATCCGGGGAGAAGGATACGCTTCTTACAATGCCGATACGCCCCCCTATTGTACGGAGTAGCGTGCCTTCAGCGGCACTCCAAATTCTGATTCCGCCGTCATCCGAACCAGAGGCCAACAGTCCCCCATCCGGCGAGAAGGAAACGCTATTCACCCCTGCACCGTGACCTTCTAAAGTTCGGATTAAAACGCCTTCAGCCACATCCCAGATCTTGATCGCCTTGTCATCCGAACCCGAGGCCAGCAGCTTGCCGTCCGGCGAGAAGGCAACACCGATCACAATATCGTTATGTCCATCGATGCTCCACACCGGAGTGCCATCGGCGGCATTCCAAATGCCGACGGCGCCGCACCTGGATCCCGTAGCCACCAGCTTGCCGTCCGGCGAAAAGGACATGCTGATTAAAAAGGAATCCAGGTTTATTAGGTGGGTAGTCTTTCCGGAGGCGGTATCAAAAAGGTCCACGCCGCGCCAATTCCCCGCCGCGACGGTTTTTCCATCCGATAAATAGGCAATCTGAAGGACGACGCCCGATCCGACCCGCGCCCATTCGCCGATGCCGGAAATGTTTTCGGCGGTGATGGGACGCGTGAGCAACGGGAACGGCACCGGTGTGTTTTGCGGAGGGAGGGTTTCCGTCTGCGTGAACGTGCTGGTCGGAGAAGAAGTCGATGTCTGGGTGGGTTTGTGGGTGTGCGTGGCCGACGGCGCCGCTTTCATCCTTTCCGTGGACGACGGCATAGGTTGCGGCAAGCGACTCCCGCTGCAGGCCGAACCGAGAATCGCGATGCCAATGACGAACGGAGCAATTATCTTGTTCCTCTTCAACAAAGACCATCCTCCTCGCCGGGCGTTTTTTCACCCGATCCTTGGTTTATTAATTATATTCAGTTACAGCTATCCAAAAATAAAATCCGGATCCGCGGGACCCTCCGAATAACCTATGGAATCATGGCGATTGCTTTGCGAGCGGCAAGGTAATGGGGATTCTTCCGGATAGGTGTATTTGCGCTATTGAAAAGAAAACACGGTTTTTTTATGGACGACTCTGTAGTAATTAATTCATTTATATTACGCAGTATGATACACCGAAAAGAGTCGAAATAATGAATTATTTGTACTCCAAATCCGTGTATCCCTTCTTCTCGGCGCCTGCCCCGTGAGCGATTTTTATGAACGGGGAGATCCGCGTACGAATTTTACGGACTGTCTAAATAAAAACTGTTTCCACGGAATCCGCCGTTAATAATGGAACCCTTAGGGTCCTCCGGACCCTAAGGGTTCCATTACAAACCAGAAACCCCCTTGCAGGGGGTTTCTGGTTTTGCTGGAATCGGGACTACCTGACTTCCGCACTCGCGCCGGGGGGTAACCGTGACAATCCTCACCGACCTCCGGGGAAACAACCTCGGCATCCTCCAAACCCGCCAGGCCGTCCGCCGCTTCCGGTCAGGCGGAAAACATCCGTAGATGTCACCTGCTGAGGAAGCCTCCGAACGAGCGCAGGCTCTCGATCATCCGTCGGACCGGCCGGATGGCGGCTTGCGAGGCGACGGCCGCCGCAACCTCCAACGACGGGCCGGCGCGGGAGCGGTTCTCCGGGATAATTCCGTCCCCTTTCCCGGCCGGCGTCACCCGGATGCCGCATTCAGCAGTTCTTCAAATGCCGCATCGTCGATCGGAAACTGCAATGCCCGGAACTCATCCCGCAGGTCCGCGGAAAAGGCGTACGAAAGGGCGGCCACCATCCACGTCGCCCGGAAAGCCTCGGCGGCGGGCGAATTGGCGCCTGCGGAATACCGCGCGTGCCAATCCGGGTTGAACTTCTGCAGCAACACCATCATCCGTTTCACCGGTTCGCGGTATCCGCTCCCATCCGCCTCCGCCCGTTCACAGAATTTGTACGCGATCGTCATGAACGTGCCGAAGGTTTCATCGTCGGCAGTGGCCGGATCGTTCCACGAATGGAACGATTTCCCGGCGGCCAGGTAATCCTCGTAGCCACTTCGCGTCACCGCCATGGACGAAAGCGCAGACTGCCGGATTTCCGCCGCCAGTCCGTCGTCCAGGCCGAACTCCCCGGCCTTGCGCAGCAACTCGTACGCCGTGGCGTGGGCGAAAATATTGGCCAGGGTCTCGGAGTAGATCGCGTTCGCGTTGCCGTCGATCTTGCCGCCGGTGTAATACGCCGCCGGGCTGTTGAGCGTGAAATTATGGCCCATTTCGTGGAAGAACGAGCTGTATTGCAGAGTCCCGCTCAGACCGTATTCCCCCGAGGCGAGACTGACGGGGTCGGTGAACCACAGCGAATACATTCCTTGGGCAGAGGGATCCATCAACAACACCTGGGGGAAGCCGTCCTCGCCGGTGTATACGTTTTCGTTGGCGAAATCGTACTGGAGGTAGGCCGCGAGGGAGAGCACGTACTCAACAGCCTCGCGGGGGGTCAATCCACCGGCGAAAAATTCATCAGTGAAGGTGGTCAGTCCGCCCGGCACGGCGTACAGTCGGCTGGTCAACTTCGGCTTTTGGACGGGTATGGTTACGCGGAGATTTTCGGGCAGCGGGATGGGCTCGATGACGGGGGGCGCAAATCGCACCAGCAGTTCGGCGGCACCGGTGTCTGTTTGGGAGTAATGGGCCGTCACCGCGACGAGGTAGTTTTTTCCGGTGTCCGCATACGTGTGTTGACAGGGAAACCAGGCGTCGGCCGTTTCCCCATCGCCCCAATCCACCGTGAACGGCGCGGTCGGGCTGTTCATGTCGGCCCCATTGACGACAACCTTCCCACTGTGCGGATCGAGCTCCTCGATCCAAAGACTCAGCTGGGAGGGATGTCCCGTCAGCTGTTCCTGGAAACTGAATTGCGTGGGCTCCGGCGTGGGGGTCTGGGTCGCCGTGGGGCTGAAGGCGGCCGTCGCCGACGGTTTCGGATTCGCACCTGCGGTCGGCATCTCCGCCGCCGGAAGGGACACGTCCGGGGCGGATTCCGCCGCCGCGCAGGACGCCAGAGCGAGCGACAATCCAAGAAGCATTATTCCTCTATGAATACGGTCCATGGGTCTCCTCCTGCCCGGCGGGAAAAATTAATCCAAGGAGGCTTTGCGACGTCACCGGTCCGCCGCAGGCCAAAGCCGAATTATAACCTCTTGCGGTAACGGACCGATCCGCCGCCGTTGGCCCGCCGATCCGCAAGGCTCCCCGTCACCGTTTCCGTCCGCCCCACCGCGCGATTAATCTCATTCCTGTCCCGGAGGTTTTTTATTCCGCCGTCTTCCGAACCCCGGCCCAGCAGGGTTCCATCCGGCAAGAAAGAAACACCACATCCAGCATCGGCATGCCCATCGATGCTTCACACCGGAGTCCCGTCGGCGGCGTTCCAAAGGCCGAGGGTGCCGTACCGGGATCCCGCAGCCATCGGTTTACCGGCCGGAGAAAAGGACAAACTGAGGAAAAAGAAATCCGTGTTTGGCAGCCGGATTATCTTTCCGGACGCGGAATTAAAAAGACCCACGCCGCGCCAATTCTCTGCCGCATAGGAAATCTGGAGGACATCACCCGCTCCGATCCGCGCCCATCCGCCGATTCCGGAAATGTTTTCGGCGGTGATGGGACGAGTGAACGGCGGGAACGGGTTCGGTGTGTTTTGCGGAGGGAGGGTTTCCGTCTGCGTGAACGCGCCGGTCGGAGAAGAAGTCGATTTCGGAGTGGGTTTGCGGGTGCGCGCGGGTGACGGCGCCACTCCCACCTCTCCGTGGACGACGGCATCGGTTGCGGCGATGGGGTCCCGCCGCAGGCCGATCCGAGAAGCGCGATGACAGTCACAATCAGAGCGAGTATCTTCCTGCTTTTTAAAATCGGCCCCTCTTCCCGCCGGACGGTTTTTCGCCCGATCCTTGATCATTTGTTATTACTCTGCTGGCGATCGTCATGCCGGCGCCCGCCCTCGGCGTGTTCTTTGCCGGGGGTGAAATTAGCCGGCATCCAGTAAATCTTCAATAAATACCGGGCCCCGGCTTCGAACCTCGCTTCCCTCGCTTCCCTCGCTTCGCGAGAGCAGGCGCGAGGGCGGGCGCGAGGGCGGGCGCGGGGAAGCCACGCCGGGGTGACGGACAAAACCAATAACACCGGTGATGTTATGCTGAGATTATTCAGTCGAAATAAGCTGCCTGTGCAGTTAAACAAAACCACTATTTGTATTCTATATCCGTGCAATCCCTTCTTTTCGGCGCCTGCCCCGTGAGCGGTGTGTGCGAACGGGGGAAATCCATGCATGCTTATTCCGGCCTGAGGAAAAAATTATTTTTTTCCCGAAATTCGCGTTTGGAACCCTTGGGGTCCTCTGGACCCTAAGGGTTCCAATTAGCAGGGTGTTGAAAAAGCTTAGCGATGTCATTGCGAGCCCCGCCCCGCGCCGGGGCGGGCGAAGCAATCTCCCTCTTTTTCCAGCGAAGGGGATTGCTTCGCTCCCTGCGGTCGCTCGCAATGACACCCTTTATGGGCTTTTTCAACACCCTGTTAGAAAAAAAACCCCCTTGCGGGGGTTTCTGATTATGCTTGAAGCGGGATTACTTGACTTCCACGCTCGCACCGGCGGCCTCGAGCTTGGCCTTGGCGTCCGCGGCGACGTCTTTGGTGACCGCATCGAGGACCTTGGAGCCGGCGGCCTCGGTGAGTTCCTTGGCTTCCTTGAGCCCCAGGTTGGTCAGCTGGCGGACGACGCGGATGACGTCGATCTTCTTCGCGCCGGCATCCTTGAGGATGACGGCGAACTCGGTCTTTTCCTCTTCGGCCGCGGCGGCGCCGCCCGCGCCCGGCGCCATCGCCACCGCGACGGGAGCCGCGGCGGTGACGCCCCATTTTTCCTCGAGCGCTTTGGCCAGGTCGGCCGCTTCGATAACGGAGAGCTTCGAGAGCTCGTCCACGAGTTTCTGGATGTCAGCCATTGCAAAACATCTCCTTTATTTCCTCACCCCCCTACCCCGTTCCTCTTTCCCCTCGCCTGACCGAAGTCAGGAGAGGAGCAAGGGGCGGGGAAGAAAGGTGAGGGAAGTTTTTCAGGCCGTTGCCTGTTTCTGCGAATACGCCTTGCACACTCCCACCACGTTGCGCGCCGGGGCGGAAAGCACGCCCGCAATCTTGCCGGCCGGGGCTTTGAGCACGCCCGCCAGCCGCGCGCGGATGACCGGCAGCGGCGGCAGCGCGGCGAGGGTTTTCACCTCGTCGGCCGAGAGCGCCTTGCCGTCCAGGTATCCGCCTTTGACCTTCACGAACTCGGATTCCTTTGCGGCGTCGACGACCGCTTTGGCAATCCCGACGATGTCGGCGACGCCGAAGGCGATCAGCGTGTTGCCGTCGATTTTCCCGCCGGGCAGGGCCAAACCCGCTTCGCGCATGGCGATCGCGGCCAGGGTGTTTTTCACCACGCGCACTTCCCCCTGCGCGTCGCGCGTTTTGCTGCGCAGGGCGTTCATGCCGGGGGCGGCCAACCCGCCGTATTCGGCCAGGACCACGCCCTGGCTTTTTTTCAGCAATTCGACGGTCTGGGCTACCCGTTCCTTCTTCTGTTCTTTGGTCAGCGCCAAGAGAGTCACCTCCTTTCCAAAAAAAAGTCTTTGCTTCGCATACGAAGCAAAGACTTCCTTTTCGGACCCCCGCCGACGGTGGGGGTGGAGTGGAAATCTTCACCTCGGCAGGGCTTCTTCCCTCGACAAAGCTCGGGACGCCTGCTGTCTGCGGCGAAGCGTTGTTTCAGCGGCCGGGATTATAACACCAAACCCGGCGCCACTTTCCTCACCTCCATCCCCCGTCCCCTTCCCCCCTTCCTGACTAATGTCAGGAGAGGGGGAAGCCTGTCCTCGAGCGGAGTGAGGCGAGGGTGCAGGGGTGGGGGGTGAGGAAGGATTTTTACCCGACTTCCATCGCCTGCGCCGCGGCTGGATCGACGTGCACGCCGGGGCCCATGGTCGTGGCCATGACGATTTTGCGCAGGAAGATGCCCTTCACCGCGGCCGGCTTGGCGCGTTTGATGGCTTCCATGAGGGCGGCGAAATTTTCATAAAGCGCCTTTTCCGAAAATGAAGCCTTGCCGATGCTCACATGCAGGTTGGCGGTTTTGTCGAGCCGGAACTCGACCCGCCCGGCCTTGGCTTCCTTGACCGCCTTGGCGATGTCCTCCGGCGGGACGACGGTGCCGGCCTTGGGATTGGGCATCAGCCCGCGCGGACCGAGCACGCGCCCGAGCTTGCCGACCTTGGCCATCATCTCCGGCGTGGCGATCGCCACGTCGAAATCCGCCCAGCCGTCCTGGATTTTCTTCACCATGTCATCGCTGTCGGCGATGTGCTCCGCGCCGGCCTCGCGGGCGCTATTCGCGGATTCGCCGGCGGTGAAGACCAGCACGCGGATGTTCTTGCCCAGCCCATGCGGCAGGACGACCACGTCGCGCACCTGCTGATCGGCCTGCTTGGGGTCCACCCCCAGGCGCATGTGCACCTCGACCGTGGCGTCGAATTTGGTGATCGAAGTGGCCTTGGCCAGCTTGACTGCGTCCGCCGGGGAGTAAAGCTTTTCCGGATCCACCTGTTTGGCGGCGGCCAGGTATTTCTTTCCATGATCAGACATTTTTTCTCCTTGTGGTGCCAGTCCCGTATTCGCTTCCACTCCCGGTCGGCATCTTCCTGGAGAACGGATCCCGGTGCATCCGCGGAGGGAATTCCCGGGCGACCCTATGGCGAAGGCGGGGCGGACGGGCCGATTTTTGGCGGCCCTCCCACGTAGTTGGATCCACGGAGCACGCGGCGGTCACGCAACGGAAAAAATTCTGCGCGACCTTCCGCGGCCTGCGCGGATTAATTATTTATTTTTCCTCGATGGTGATGCCCATGTTGCGCGCGGTGCCTTCGATCATCCGCATCGCGCCCTCGAGGTCCACCGCGTTCATGTCTTTCATTTTCACTTCGGCGATCTCGCGGACCTGCTTGCGGGTGACTTTGCCGACCTTGTTGCGGTTGGGTTCGCCGGAGCCCTTTTCGAGCCCGGCCGCCTTGCGCAGCATCACCGGCGTGGGCGGGGTTTTCAGGATAAAGGTGAAGGAGCCATCGGTGAAGATGCTGATTTCCGCCGGAATGACCTCCCCCGGACGCCCGGACGTGCGGGCGTTGTATTCTTTGCAGAAGGCCATCAGGTTGATTCCGTGGCCGGCCAAAGCCGGACCGATCGGCGGAGCCGGGTTGGCCTTGCCGGCTTCGATTTGCAGACGGACGACGACTTTCAATTTTTTTGCCAAGGGATTCTCCTTGTGGTAGTAACGGGCCTTTGGGACGGCCCTCCCACGAAAAAATTTTGGGGCCGCGTCAGGCTTTTTCCACCTGCAGGAAATCCAACTCCACAGGCGTTTCGCGGCCGAAAAACGAAACCAGCACCCGGACCTTGCCGCGGTCCATATCGATGCTGTCCACGGTTCCGACGAACTCGTTGAAGGGTCCGTCGACGATCCGCACCTTCTGCCCGGCCTTGTAGGTCGGCCGGACGGTCGGGGTCGTGGTTTCCATCCGCTTCAGGATCTGCGCCACCTCTTCCGAACGCAGCGCGGTGGGGGTGTTGCCCATGCCTACAAAGCCCGTCACCCCCGGCGTGTTGCGGACCACGAACCAGGATTCCTCGGTCAGGACCATCTGCACCATCAGGTAGCCGGGGTAGACCCGCTTCTCCACGGTGCGGCGCTTGCCGTCCTTTACCTCGATCTCCTCGACGGTGGGGATGATGATGTCGAAGATCTTGTCCTTCATGCCCATCGTCTCGATCCGCTGCTCCAGGTTGTGGCGCACTTTGTTTTCCTGGCCGGAGTAGCAGTGCACCACGTACCAAGCGCGCCCGTCGCCGGGCTCGGCGGTTTCGGGGGCCGGCGCCGCTTCCTCCGGCTGGGGCATCAGCGGGTTGACGAGGGGGGCGGCCGGTGCGGGGGAATCCGAAACCGGCCGGCTGTCGGCGGATTCTTGAATCCGCTCCTCTTCCGACTGCCGGGGTTCCTCTTGCTCGCGTTCCGGATCGTCCCACATGACGGCTTTCTTCCCCGTTCCTACGCCAGCAACAGGCGGAATACCTCGGTGAGAATGGCGTCAATCAAGCCGAGGAACAGGCTGCTGGCGATCAACACCACCATCACGATCGCAGTCAGGCGCAGGGCTTCGTCCCGGGTCGGCCAGGAGACCTTGCGCAATTCTCCCACGGTTTCGTTGACCAGCCGGACGATGACGTTCGGTTGTTTGGCGGATGGTTTCGGCACGATACCCTCGCTTGTTTCTTGGACGAATGGATCTCCGCCGACCCAAGGCCCGCGGGCGGGCGCGAAGCCCGCCCGTGCGGCGGTTGATGCGGACGGCCGTCCGCTTCCGAATCAGGCAGGCCAGGCAGGAATTGAACCCACAACCCCCGCTTTTGGAGAGCGGTGCTCTGCCAAATTGAGCTACTGGCCTGTGTTGCGGCGCGCCAATGCGCGCCAGGTAGGGGGCGCAGCGACTCCACGCCCCCGCGAATGCATTATTTCGATTCCTTGTGCAGCGTGTGCTTGCGGCAGCGCGGGCAGAACTTTTTCAGCTCTAGCCGCCCCTGGTCGTTGCGCCGGTTCTTCTGGGTCGTGTAATTCCGCTCCTTGCAATCGGAGCAGGCCAGGGTGATCACCGGCCGGACATCCTTCGATTTCGCCATTTCTTATGCACACGGGTGGGGTTGGTCCCCGCCCCGCTCCTTTCAGTCGATGATTTCGGTGATCACGCCGGCGCCTACCGTCAGGCCGCCCTCGCGGATCGCGAATTTCGAACCCTTCTCGAGCGCCACCG
>JAFGKK010000052.1 GCA_016928575.1 Anaerolineales bacterium | reverse complement strand
TCCTGGCATAAGTCAGGAGAGGGGGAAGGGGTTGTGGGGTTGGGGGTGAGGAAAGGGCAGGGACGGGGGGCTGAGGAGATACTAATTTTTAAGACCACCAAAATAGTGGGAATATGGGGATAAAAATTGCTCAGCGAAATTAACGGAAACGAATATCAATTTGACTGCAGCGAGGCATCTACGCCGATATTGGAAATCCTTCTCTGCCCCCGCGACCCCGGTAAAATTCACGCCGGGGGAAGCGGGGGTAAGCTGGAAGAGGAAAAAGGGGTTTCGGGGGATGGGATTCTTCTCTTTATGCAGAAAAGTTATTAGATAAATGAAATGAACTGCCGCTCCACATGCAATACCGCAATCCCGGACCCGCTACGGCGCACCGGAGCGGGGATTCCGTGAACGGCGCGGCCTTCCCCACGCCGCGCGGCCAGGCCCCGCTCCGCGAAGGTGCAGGTGTAGACAGATGATCGAGTGCACTCCCACAGGGCAGGCCGCGGGGGATTCTGATTCCGCGAAAGCGCGCTATAGCACAAATTTCATCGCTCGCCCTCCAATTTCCTATACAATAGACTCCTGGAAACGGAAACCTTCGGCAAGGACTACGGCCCGGAGCGGAAGACCCAAATGCCCGGGTTCCATGCCGGAGCAGGAGTATCATTAAGCAAACGAATCTTTCACGGAGGACTGCCGCATGGGAATCAAAGCGAAATTTCACGGTCCGGCGTTCGCCGGTTTGGAAAACCGCGAACGGTTGAGCGACGCGCAAATCGATGCGCGGGCCCGGGATCTTCTCGGCCGGCTCACGTTGGACGAGAAAATTAAAATGATGTCGGGGGACGAACCGTTCTGGCCGGGAATGGCCGATATGCTGGGAGGCGGGTACGCCGACCATCCCTGGGTGGCGGGGGCCGTGCCGCGGCTCGGCATCCCCGGCGTACGCTTCGCGGACGGTCCGCGCGGGGTGGTCATGGACGGCGGCACCACCTTCCCGGTTTCCATGGCCCGCGGCGCGACCTTTGATCCCGGTCTGGAAGAACGGGTCGGCGATGCGATCGGACGCGAATTGCGCGCGATGGGCGGAAATTTCTTCGGCGGCGTGTGCATCAACCTGCCCCGCCACCCGGCCTGGGGCCGCGCGCAGGAAACTTACGGCGAGGATCCCGTTCTGCTTGGGGAATTCGGAGCCGCCCTGGTGCGCGGCGTACAAAAGCACGTGATGGCCTGCGCCAAGCATTATGCCTTAAACTCCATGGAAAACGGCCGCCACCGGGTGGACGTGAGCATCGCGCCCCGAGCGCTGCACGAACTCTACCTGCCCCATTTCCGGCGCGCCGTGGAGGAGGGCGCGGCCTCGGTCATGAGCGCCTACAACAGCGTCAACGGCGAATGGTGCGGGCAGAATCCCGCGCTGCTCAACGATATCCTCAAGCGGCAGTGGGGCTTCGGGGGCTTCGTGATGACCGACTTCATCTTCGGCATGCGCGATTCCAAGAAGGCCGCGCTGGCCGGGCAGGACGTCGAGATGCCCTTTGCCATGATCCACAACCGCCACCTGAAAGAATTGGTGGAGAACGGCGAAGTGCCCCTCGAGCGGATCGACGACGCCGCGTTGCGGGTCCTGCGCCAGCAGATCCGCTTCGCCCAAGGCCGCGACCCGAAGGATTACCCGCTCGACATCGTCGCCTGCGAAGCGCACCGCCAGCTCGCCCGCGAGGCGGCGGAAAAGGCGATTGTCCTGCTGCAAAACGAAGGCCCGCTGCTGCCGCTGAAAAACGTGAAGAAGCTGGCGGTGATCGGCCGATTGGCCGCCGAGCCGAACACCGGCGACGGCGGTTCTTCGAACACCCGCCCGCCGTATGTGATCACCCCGCTCGAAGGCCTGCGGGAGGCGCTCGCAGGCCGGGCGGAAATCGTCTACGATGACGGAAGCGACCCCGCCCGCGCGGCGCGGGCCGCCCGCGGCGCCGACGCGGCGGTGGTGGTCGCCGGGTATACCCACCGGGACGAAGGCGAGTTCACCTCGCCCGATTCGATCGCGGAGCTGTCGATCCTTTTTCCCCCGCCTGCTCCCGAGGAGGAGTCCATCGCCAAGAACATGCAGTTGAATTTCCGCGATCGGCGCGGCGACGCCGACCTCACGCCCACGGGCGGGGACCGCGACCGGTTGACCCTGCACCCTGAGGACGAAGCGCTGATCCTGGCGGTTGCCGCGGCCAATCCGCGCACCGCGGCGGCCATGATGGGGGGCAGTGCGATCTTCACCGAAAGCTGGCGCCGAAAGGTTCCGGCGATCCTGATGCTGTGGTATCCGGGGATGGAGGGCGGACGGGCCTTGGCCGGAATCCTGCTCGGCAAGATCAACCCTTCCGGCAGACTGCCCATGGCATTCGCCGCCCGGACCGAAGACCTGCCGCATTTTGACAAGAACGCAAAGGCGGTCACGTACGATTTGTGGCACGGCTACCGCAAACTGGAGCGGGACGGCAACCCGCCCGCCTTCCCCTTCGGTTTCGGACTCAGTTACACCACCTTTGCCTATTCGAACCTGCGGCTTTCGGATGCAGCGCCGGATGCGGGCGGCACCCTCACCGCCGTGGTGGACGTGACCAACGAAGGATCGATGGCCGGCGATACGGTCGTCCAGATCTACGCATCCGTTCCCGCCTCGCGGGTCGAACGCGCGCCGAAGGAATTGAAGGCTTTCCGCCGGGTCGGGCTGCAACCCGGCGAGACCAAGACCGTGCGGGTGGAAATCCCGGTGAAAAACCTCGCCTATTACGACGAACAGTCGGGCTGGACGGTCGAACCCGCCCGGTACATGTTGATCGTCGGCCAGCATTCGCTGGACGACCGGGCGCTGCAGGCGGAATTTACCGTCGCCTGAACGACGGTCCGTCCACGTTTCGCATAATAATCCGACAACCGCGCCCGGCGGGGATCCCGCCGGGCGCGGTTGTCAAACAGCCCCCGCGCCGGATGCCGGCCGAGGCCGAATCCATGCATTTGAAAAATCCGTCTACGGGGAGGAACTCTTGGACAGCAGCGACTTAATCCACAATTCGATCGCGATCTGAAATGTCTTTCCCGCGATGTTCCTGACGGGGCTGATCCTCGGGGTTCCCTCTTTTTGAAACACGGGCTCCTCCCGCAGCGCGTCGAATTCCTTCAGGATCGACTCATTCGCGGAACCCGCCCGCCCCAGTGCGGAAAACACCCTCTCGATCCTCGGCGCCATCTCCCCCTTCGTCAAGCCCGCCAGGGACAGGAAAACGTGTTCCAGGGAGAAGATCCCTTGAAAAAAAATCCAACCGGGCAAATCCGCGGAGGGAATTTTAAAATACTCGCGCATGCGGGCGCTGTAGCCTTCCGCTACCGTGTCCTTCATCAATTCCTTAAAATACGCGATGTTGGTTTTTTCATCCTTGTTCCGCTGGGATTCCCCCGACTGCAATTTTGGTTCCGTTCCGATCCGCCGAATGTCGTCTTGGTCAACGGACAACAGGAGACAGCGGCTTCCCGCAAGGGCGGTCAATTCCCCGCCGGACTCTCTAAGGTATTCCGCCAACGGATCCCGGGAAGAGGACAGCAGGAAGAACGCGTACGCGGAAAAGGAACCCTCATGCACAACCGCCGAATCCCACCAATGTTTAATCTCGAACGGCTCGCTGGAGTGAGGAAAACCGTCGTTGCCCGAACGCATGTTTCCTCCCGAATCTGTGTTTTTGCCCCTTAATCCTTCCATTGTACTGGATTCGCATAAAAAGACCAACGGCGTCCGATTCGGAGTTGGGGCTTGCGCGGCGGAAAGCGATCACCGTCTGCTACCACACGGCCTCGATGATGGCTCTCAGCTTCGGGCCGATGAAATCGTATCCCTCGGCGTTCAGATGCAACCCGTCGGGCATGATCGTTTCGTTCACGGCCCCATCCTCGTCCAACAGGTCCGGCCCGAGGTCCCGGTAAACCACATCGGTTCCGGCATATAAAGAATCCAACCGCCGGTTGATCCGATCGATCTTCGCGGGGTAATCGATCCCCTTCTCGTCGGGTTTGCGCGGGAACAGTCCGAGCAGGACGATCGTAGCCCGGTTGAGTTTCCGCCGCACGATCTCCACGATCTCCCGGATCCCTTCCACGATCGCCTCTTCGGAATCCTTATCCAGGTTGTTCGTCCCCCCCAGGAAAACCACCGCCTTGGGGTTGATCCCGTCGAGCTCGCCGTTCATCACCCGCCACTTGATGTTTTCCAGGCAATCCATACCGACCCCGAAATTCGCCGCGTGATACGCGGCGAAATATTTGTTCCACAAGCCGGGGTTGTCCTCCCACCTCCGGGTCAGGGAATCGCCGAGGAACACCAAGCGGACATCCTGCTTGTTCCTCAGGGCGAGGAATTGCTTGTGCTTTTCGAAATGATGTTCGTCGGTGCGCATCACCGGTTGCATCGGTTGGGACCTCGTCCGTTCCGCGGCCGGCCCGGCGGACCTTCCGCTACGGCCGATTTCCCCGCGCCCCCTTCTCGATCTTGGCCCAGGTGTCGCGCAGCGTGACCGTCCGGTTGAAGACCGGCCGGCCCGGCCCGCCGTCCGGATCGGCGCAGAAATACCCATTGCGCTCGAACTGGAACTTGTCGCCCGGCTGCGCCTCCCCCAGCGACGGCTCCAGCATGCAACCGGTGAGCACTTCGAGCGAGTTGCGGTTGATGATCCCTTCGACGTCCTCCCCCAGATCCGGCTGTGCGGCGGTGAAGAGCTGGTCGTAGAGGCGGACCTCGGCCGGAAGCGCGTTCCGGGCCGAGACCCAGTGAATCGTGGATTTGACCTTGCGCCCGTCGGGGGCGTCGCCGCCGCGCGTCGCCGGATCGTGGGTGCAATGGACTTCCAGCACCTCGCCCGTGTGCGGGTCTTTGATCACGCCGGTGCACGTCACCAAGTAGGCGCTGCGCAGGCGGACCTCGTTTCCGGGATGGAGGCGGAAGTATTTCGGCGGCGGAGTCTCGCGGAAATCGTCCTGTTCGATGTAGAGCGCCTTCGAAAACGGCACCTTGCGGGTTCCGGCGGCGGGATCCTCCGGGTTGTTGACCGCCTCCATCTCCTCCACCCGGTCCTCGGGATAGTTGTCGATCACCAGCTTGAGCGGCTTCAGCACCGCCATCCGCCGCGGCGAACGCCGGTTGAGGTCGTCGCGGATGAAGGATTCGAGCACGCTCATCTCGACCCAGCTGTCGTTCTTGGTCTCGCCCACCGAGCGGATGAACTCGAGGATCGCCTCCGGGTTGACTCCCCGGCGGCGCAGGCCGCGCAGGGTGGTGAGCCGCGGATCGTCCCAGCCGCGGACGATTCCCAGCTCCACCAGCTTGCGCACCTTGCGCTTGCTCATCATCGTGTGGGTGACGTTGAGCCGGGAGAATTCGATCTGGCGGGTGCGGAATTCGCCCAGCTGCTCGAGGAACCATTCGTAGAGCGGCCGGTGGATGATGTATTCCTGCGAGCAGAGCGAGTGGGTGATTCCCTCCATCGAATCGTTCTGGCCGTGGGACCAGTCGTACATCGGATAGATGTTCCACGCGTCGCCGGTCCGGTGGTGCGGCGCGCGCAGGATCCGGTACATCACCGGGTCGCGCATGACGATGTTGGGATGGGACATGTCGATCTTGGCCCGCAGCACCCGGCTGCCCTCGGGAAACTCGCCGCGCTTCATCCGCTCCAGGAGGTCGAGGTTCTCCTCCGCCGACCTCCCGCGGTACGGCGAATTCCGCCCCGGTTCGGTCAGCGTGCCGCGCGCGGCGCTCACCTCCTCCGGCGATTGGTCGTCGACGTAGGCCAGCCCCTTCTTCACCAAGCGCACCGCCCAATCGTACAGCCGGTCGAAATAATCCGAGGCGTAGGTCTCCTTGGCCCAGCGGATCCCCAGCCAGCGGGTGTCCTCCTTGATCGCCTCCACAAACTCCGTCTCTTCCTTGGCCGGATTGGTGTCGTCGAAGCGCAGGTACAGCTCCCCCCCGTAGGTCTTGGCGGTGTTGTAATCGATCCACCAGGCCTTCACGTGGCCGATGTGCATGTAGCCGTTCGGCTCCGGGGGCAGGCGCGTGCGCACGTATTGGAACCGGCCCGCGTTCAAGTCTTCAGCGACTTCCCGGAGGATGAAATCACCGGCTTCGGGTTCGATGCGGTTAGTCATGGCTTTACTCTCTCATGACCCCTCCCCTGCCCTCCCCAAATCTCCGAACCACGTTCGGGGATTTGGGGAGGGTAAGGGAGGGGCGCGCCGGATTATAACAAAGCCGTGGTATAATCCCGCCGCTTTCGCTGGGGATTCGTCTAGTGGTAGGACAGCAGACTCTGGATCTGTATGCCGAGGTTCGAATCCTCGATCCCCAGCCAAAAAACGGCCGGCGTCCGCCGGCCGTTTTTTATTTTTCCAAAACCGTCCCCGCGACCGCCTCGCCGCACAACGCAAGGCGGACGTTGCCCTCCGCCTCCCCCGAGAAAACCAAGGCCCGCAATTTTTCTTCCGCCAGGATCAGCCCGAGGATTCCGTCCACTTTGGAAAACATCCCCCCGGTGACGTCGGCGTGCGCCGACCCGGCCAACGAACGGGCGAGGCCCGCGCGGTCCGCGGTGCGGATCCGGGACCGAAGGATTTGGCAGGCCGGGTAATCCTCGAACACTCCGGTCTCGATCCCGGCCAGGAGGATTCTGCGCGGGTGAATCTGCTTGGCCAGGGCTGCGAACACCATCTCGGTGGAGGCGATTCCCCCGCCGCGCGCGCGGTCGAAGACCGCGTCGCCGTAGACCACGGGCACCAATCCCGCGTCGAGCGCCGCCTGCACGGCCGCGGCCGGCATTTCGAGAAGCTTGCCGTCCTCCAGGAGAGCGCACGAGGAGGGCGCGATGCGGACGGCCGGGACACCCGCCTCCGCCAGGGAGTCCATCACGATCCGGTTCAACCGGTCGGCGGCGGCTCCCACCGCGGCGAACCCGCGCCACTGCTCGGGCGTGCGCACGCCTTCGGCCGTGCCGTACTTCTTCGCCTCCGCGTGCCCGAAGGAGCCGGATCCGTGTCCGAGGACGATCCGCAATCCCGGCGTCTGCGATCGCGCCGCGGCGATTTCCCGCCCCAGGCGGCGGATCGTTTCCGGCCGCGCCGTGTGCGGCCGACTCTTGTCGGTGATCAGCGATCCGCCGAGTTTTAAAAAGACAATCTCCTCAGGCATACCGGGATTGTAGCACGCCCCCCGCCCCTTTTCCCGGCCGCACGTCGGGATTGGAAACAGCGCCGGGAGAATGGGATGAACGGCGGCCGCGCCGCGAATCCGATCCGGTCCTCCCGCAAGCCATCCCCGCCCCGGCCGGCCGCCGAAGGGGCCGAAACCGGTTTTCCCGATCCGTGATTTAATATCCGTCGGACTCAGCTTTCCCCTCCCTGCGGAAAAAACCATTGTGCTGGGAGACCGCGGGAAGGCATGCGGTCGAGGAGCGGGGAAACATGACCGTCATCACCTGCTACGGCGCGGCCGGAAAAATCGGCGGCAACAAAATTCTGCTCGAAGACGGCGGGACCCGGATCTTCTTCGATTTCGGGATCGACTTCGACGCCTGCGGAAAATACTACAACGAACTGCTCAGGCCGCGCCCGGCGCGCGGCCTGCTGGATCCGCTGGCCCTCGGGTTGATCCCGCCGCTTGAGGGGATCTACCGCCGCGACCTCGAACTACCCGGGCTGTGGGAACGGATCCGCGGCCGACCGGGCTACCGCGGCCTCGCCCGGCCCGGCGGGGAGCGGGCGGTCGACGCCGTGTTGATTTCGCACGCGCACCTCGACCACAACGGCGACGTTTCCTACCTGGATGAAAGGATTCCGGTCGTCGGCACGCGGACCAGCGCGGCGATCGCGCGGGCGATGCAGGTGACCGGACAGACCAGCCTCGAGCGCGAAATGGTCTACGCCGCCCCGCGGATCGACAAAGGCGGGATCCTCGGCTCGGGGGAAGCCTACCGCCTGCGGCCGCACTTCTTCGCGGACGGTCCGCTGGCCGGCGGCGGGCGGGAGTTTTGGGAGCGGGCCGGCGCCGGCGGCCGCAAGAAAATGGAATCCGCCCCCGCGGAAGCGTTTCGCGGCGAGGTCGGCCCGCTTTCCGTGCGCGCCTGGCCGGTCGATCATTCGATCCCCGGCGCGGTGGGGTACGCGGTTAAAACCGGCGCCGGCTGGGTCGGTTACACCGGCGACATCCGCTTCCACGGCCGGCGCGGCGCGCAGACCCGCGCCTTCGCCGAGGCGCTCGCCGCCCTGCGCCCGCGCGTCCTGTTGTGCGAAGGAACCCACCTGCAGCCCGCCGCGGACCGGATCGGCGAGGACCAGATTCTCGACCGGGTCGTTCCGATTCTGAAGCGCTACGAAGGCCAACTGGCAATCGCCGATTTCGGCCCGCGCAACGTCGAGCGCCTGCAGGTGTTCCTCGACGCGGCACGCCGGACCGGACGCAGCCTGCTGTTGCAGCCCAAGGACGCCTACCTCCTCCGCGCGCTGCACCGGGTGGAGCCGGAAAGCCACCCGGCGCCCGACGCCGGGCCGAACGTCGGCCTGTTCGACGATCCGAAGGCCGCCCCGCGCCCGTGGGAGCGCGAAACCCGCGAGGAGTGGCGCGCGCCGATCGTCCGTGCCGCGGACGTCTCTGAAAAGCCGGGCGAGTTCATCCTGGCCGACAGCTTGTGGGACCTGAACGACCTGCCCGATCTGGAGCGGATCTCCGGCGGCGTGTATCTCTTCTCCAACAGCCGCGCCTACGACGACGAGCAGGCGGCCGACCTCGAACGCCTGCGGGCCTGGGTCCGCTGGCTCCGCCTCGACCTGATCGGCGATCCGGACGATCCGAGTTCGCCCGCCCTGCACGCCTCCGGCCACGCCTGCGGCGAGGAATTGGCGGATTTCGTGCGCACGGTCAAGCCGGAGACGCTCATCCCGATCCATACCGAGCATCCGGAGTGGTGGGAGGGTGTTTTAAAAGGAAGCGGGATCGAAGTGCGGATTCCGCGTTATGGGAACGCGATGGCTGTTGGATAAGGAAGAAATTCGGATGCAATACCATCCATCGATCCCTTCCGACAGGCCGGAGGAACCGAATCCGGACCGGAAACATGATCCGTCACGCCGGGGTGGCATTCCGGCGGCGAGATCTCAAAAAGCAAAGGAGAAAAAACCATGACAACATCCGCGGAAAAGAAAAAAGGAAGCTCCCTCCTGCGCCTCTTGCTCGGATTGGGATTGCTGCTTCCCCCGACGATCGCCTGTTTCGGATCGCTGCTGCTCCCGACGCTGTTGACCTTTCTGACCAGTTTGACCCGGCTGCGGGATATCACCGCGATCGACGCGTCGCAATTCGTCGGGCTGGAGAATTTTTCTTATTTATTGGGGGATCGCCTCTTCCATTCCGCCCTGGTCCATACCATCGGGCTTTTGCTCGTGCGGATGCTGGTTGCGGCGCTGATCCCGCCGTTGTTGGCCGTGGCGGTCAACCGATCCGGGCGCGGCCTGCGCCTGTTGGTCCGGCTCCTGGCGACCGTTCCCCTGGCGCTCTTTGCGCCGGTATCCGCCGCCCTGGCCTGGGGAGCCGCGTTTGACATGCAAAAGGGGATCCTCAACCGGCTGGTGACCGGCCTCGGCCTGGACCCCGTCGCATGGATCAACACGCCGACATCCGCGTCTGCGGCTTTGTTCTTCCTGGAAGGCTTGATGACGGCCGGGATCGCCTGCGGAATCGGATTGCCGCTGTTCCTGGCCGCCCAGCGCGGATCCGGCGGTCAAACCGCATCCAAAACCGCGCGGCCGATGATCATCAGCTGGGTCGCCGGGCTGATCGCGGCCATGGCGCTTCCCTTCCCCGCCTTCGAAACCGCTTGGGTCATCTTCAAAGGCGGTCCCGTGAACGCGACCGAAACGCTGGGAACCTTCCTGTACCGCTCCGCATTCATCCGCTACAACTTCGGCATGGGTGCGGCGGCGGCCGTCATCCTCCTCGGCTTCATGCTGACGGCGGGATTGATCGTCGGAGTGATCTTGGCGGCCGGCAATCTGCGCTTGAAAACCGTCCCGCCGGGGAAACCGCCGGCGGCAACCGCCGCGGAAGGGACGCCTCGGGAGGGCAAGAAGGGGACGGCAATCCTGCCCGCCGTGATGGCCCTGGTCGTGCTATGCCTGCTGGCGCTCGGATTGCCGCCCCTCCTGCAGATTCTGACCACCGCCGGGAGCGGCCTTTCCAAAGCCTTCGGCCACGGCGGGATTCAATTCGGAACCATCCTCAACACGCTTCTCCCGTCCTTGCTGACCGTCCTGTTTCTTCAACTGCCGCTCGCCTATCTCGGAGCGCTGGGAATCGGCGCGGCGCGTCCGCTCGGCAAGCGGAGCGAGTGGCTGTTGCTGCCCTTCGCGCCCTGGCTTCTGGTGACGGTGTTCCCGCTCAGCATCGCGTTCTTTCTTTCGCTGAAAAGCGTCGGCGGATTGGATCAATGGACCACATTGTTCCCGCCGATCCGGATCAGCATTCCAGCCCTCTTCATCCTGACCCTGTTCTTCAAGGGTCAGGAGCCCCAATGGCGCGCCGCGCAAGCCGCGGGAAAAACCGGAGCGGCCGCTTTTCTCCGGGAGATGATCCTGCCGTCCCTGCCGCTGACGGCGCTGCTGGCCGCCGCGGCCCTGCTGGTGAACATGCAGGAATTGATCTGGCCGCTGATCAGCGTCAACCGCGACAGCTTAATGACGATTCCCGCGTTTCTGATGATGTTCGCAGGTCAATACGGATCGAATCTGGGCCTTGTCGCCGCCGCGAACGCCGTATTGGAACTGCCCATCTTCCTCGTCTTCTTCGCCGTCTTTGCGCTGTTTACTATTCTCTACCTGGACCGGCTGGCGATTACTCCGGGGGAATAGGAATCTTTCTCTCCGCGCACCGGGCGGACAAACACACGATGGACAACCCGCCGGACTGGGGTTGTCCATCGTTTTGTACGGCGTGGACATAGGCTGGAATCGGTTTCGCCTATTTCAGATATTCGAACCAGCTTCCGTTCCAGTCCCGATCGATGGTTTCTTGGGATTCGAAATTGATCTGCACATCCTCGCGGCCTTGGGCGGGATAATCGGCGTCGACGATTGCCTGGCGCAGTCTTCTTTGCAGAACCGCGTCGGATTTCAAGGCGTCCCGCAGTTGGTCGCTTTTCACGGCGATCCAAAACACAAGGAAGCCCGGATGAAGGACGTTGGCGCCGTAATGAAATACCTCAAAATCCTGCCCAACCTCGGCGGAGATGATCCCGCGGATTTTTCCCTCAAGAATTTGCGTCGTCCTCCCGATTTCGTCGATATACGCTTTGCGCGAAGCCGGATCCTTGCCCCACAACGGAGAATGGTTGGCTTTGTGAATAACCCCGAACAACTTGTCGACCGCATTGTCGCCTTCGCCCATAATCGCTCCCCGGCCCAAACAGCCGCGCGCCCCCGCCGGTTGCCGCCGCCGGCCGGCGCTACGCCGCCGAGAAAAACCGGCGGATATCCTGGATGGCTTCCGCCTTTTTGAAAACCGTCATGTGGTCGCAATTCGCAATTCTGCGGACCTCCGCACCGGGGATCAGCCGGCCGATCTCCAGGATGTGATCCTCCTTGATCATGTCGCGTTCCGCATACAGGATCCGCACCTGGGTGCGGATGCCGCGCAGGTCCTCGGCCGTCAGCCCGATGTCGGTCAGCATCAGGTTGAAGCGCATCCGCGCCTTGCGGGTGTTGAACCCCAGCCGGCCGAGGAACGTGAGGACATCCGCGGACCTTCGGAACAACCGCAGCCAGCTCTCCACGGTCCCCTCGGCGAGGTAGTTGGGCGAGATTGCCGCCAGCTTGGGGAACATCTCCGGGGCCTTCTGCGCCAGGTGCAGGGCGATGTTGCCGCCGTCGCTGTAGCCAACGACGAATGCCCGCGGGATGCCCATCGCCCGGCAGAAGGCGATCGCGTCGTCGGCGTATCCGCCGATGGCGTATTCCGCGTCCTCGGATTCGGTTTGGCCGTGGCCGCGGCTGTCGAGAGCGAAGGTGCGGTAATCCAGAAAGTGTTTGGTTTGATATTCCGCGAACAGCGCTTTGCTTTCCGAGTTCCCGTGCAGAAGCAGCACCGCGGGCCCCCTTCCGGCCTGCCGGTAGGCGATCCGCGCGCCCGGAACATCCGCGTACTCGGTCGTCCATTTGGCCATCATCACCCTCGCTTTCTCCGACACCCCGCCCCCGCAAACCCGGGAGGAAAATCCGGCGCGGACCAAACGCGCCGGCCGGTCCGCCGGAGGTTTCCCCTACCCGTCCGGCGGCGCCAACCGCTTTCTCGCTTGCCAATACTCCAGCTTTTGCACCCCGCCCAGGTCGAACGTCTTGGGTTCGAATCCCCTGTATCCCAACCGCTCGTACAATCCCCGCGAAGGAAGCGAGACGCTGAGCTCCACTTCCGCCAACCCCTTCTCAACCGCCCGGCCCTCCAGTGCGCGCATGATCCGCGCCCCGAGGACGGCGGCGCCGAATCCACCCAGCCGGATTTTTCAACCCCGACTATGCAACTTCGATTTCACACCGGTCTTCCTGCTTCTCGTTCTTCGTGCCGGGGCCGAAGTACTCCGCCCCGTCGAAAATTTTCGCGCTGAAGATTTGCAGGTAGGTGACGACATGGATCCCGCGGGCCGGCACGCCGACCTCGGCCGTCCATAGGACCCGGTAGACCTCGGCATTCTGGTCGTAGGGCGTTCCGCCCTGCCGCTTTCCGGCGGCTTCCCGGCCGTCGAACGTTACGCGGACGATCGCGGCGTCAAGGTAATCCCGGATTTGTTGTTCGGTGGCGGCCGACCAGCCCCACATCAAAATCAGCGGATGCCCAGCGGCGACTTCCATCCGCGGATCGTTGCCCATCAGCGTGCACATGGCCGGGACGTACACCGGGGCGAGATCCGCCGGGACGGATGGGGAGGCCGGCATCCGACCGCCGGATGCCGTCGGCATCCGCCCGGCGCTTTGGCAGGCGGATGGCGCGAGGAGGAGAAGGAGAACGATCGCGCGTTTCATGGCGGGCCAGCCGGAATATCCGCGCGGCCGGACGCCTTGATTGTATACCGCTTTCGGCGGATGGATTTTCCCGCTTGGCCAGCCTATCGGCGGCGCAATCCGCTCCAAGGGGCTGATAAAAAAAGCCCCGCTTGGGGCTTTTGAGCCACGGGAGGGAATTGAACCCTCAACCTATCACTTACGAAGCGATTGCTCTGCCGATTGAGCTACCGTGGCGGCGATCCCCACGACACGGGGACGGGCGGGATTATACCCGGCGGCGCGCCGTTCGTGAAGGACGGCTGTCCCATGGAACCTCAAAAAAAATTCCACAAAAGTCGCAGAAGACTAAATAATATTGCCCTTTGTGGTCAATCTACCGAAGATACCTTTACTAGCCCCTGTGCTTTTTGTGTCTTTTGCGGCTATCCGCTCCCCCTCATCCGCCGCAGGCGGCGGGTGTAGGCCAGTTCCATCAGCCGGTCCGCCAAGCCGGGAAACTGGGCGGTCAGCCAGGCGGCCGGAGCATAATACCAGGGGATCACGACGCAGCGCCTCGGACGGCGGACGAGATCCGCGATGCACTCGCCGACTTTTGCGGCGGGAATCGCGATGGCCAGCGAGGAGGGTTCCACCGCCCCGGGGAGCCTTCCGCTGTGCCGGCCGAATTCGGTCCGCACCGGCCCCGGGCAGAGAAGGCACACGCGCACGCCCATCCCCCGCGCTTCCCGGCGCAGCGCGTCGCTAAATCCGTTCATCCCGAACTTCGCCGCGCAATAGATCGACGAAGTCGGCATGCCGATCAACCCGGAGACGGAGGAGACGTTGACGATCGTTCCCGACTTGCGCCGGATCATCGCCGGAAGCAAAGCCCGCGCCAGGAGGATCGGAGCCGTCAAGTCCAGCTCCAGTACAGGCCGGATGTCGGCCTGCGGATCGAGGTCCTCCAGGAAGCGCATCCGCCCGGCGCCGGCGTTGTTGACCAGCACATCCACCCTGCCCTTCCAGGCCAGGGCGTCCGCGGCAATCCGCTCCGGCTCCCCCGGCGCGGTCAGGTCGCCGGGGACAACCAGCGCCTCCGCGCCGTTCCGCCCGGCGCGGATCTGCTCCGCCAACGTGGTCAGCTTGTCCGCGCGGCGAGCGGTGAGCACGACGTGCGCTCCGCGTTCGCCGAAGGCTCTTGCGGCGGCTTCCCCGATGCCGGAGGAGGCGCCGGTGACGAGTGCGACGATACCTTCGAGGTCAGCCATGTCTATTGTCCGTTCCGGGGGTTTCCGCTCCGCTCCCTCCCCCCCCAATCATCAGGGATTAAGTTCCGGATTATTATCTCCTCAGCCCCCCGTATCCGCCCTTTCCTCACCCCCCACCCCCACAACCCCTTCCCCCTCTCCTGACATAAGTCAGGAGAGGGGGAAGGGGCCAGGGGATAG
>JAFGKK010000051.1 GCA_016928575.1 Anaerolineales bacterium | reverse complement strand
GGGGGAAGGGGCCAGGGGATAGGGGTGAGGATGGAAAAGAGCAGGATTTCATTTCAGTATTACTGAGGCTGAGCAGATACGATTTTTCTATATTCACGATATTTATGCTTAATCACAACCGAGGGGCCGAAATTTATCAATAGGCCATGATCAATCCCCGTTGCCGCCAGATAGTGGACAAGTTGCGCCTCGAATTCTATGCCCATCACCGCCACGGATTTCAATTCAACGATCAGGATATCATCGACCAGGATATCCGCAAAATATTCCCCAACTTTTTCCTTCCCATAGAAGACTGGAATCGGAAATTGTTGCTTAATCGAAATCTCATCAAAGGACCTTAACTCGATTACCAGGGCGTTTTCATACACTTTTTCGAGGAACCCGAATCCAAAATGATTATGAACTTTAAATGCACAACCGATGATTTTTCACAAAGCTTCTCCAGATTCATTTCCCCCCCTTTTCGGTTTTTTTATAATAGAGAAATCCTGCCAATTTTGAGAAATCTTGAAAATCCTGTCCAATAGATTTTTACCCTATTCCCCCAACCGCGCCATCATTTCCAGGCAGGCCCGGACCGAATGGTAGGGGCAATCCCACGGGCCAATCTTGTACCGGCCGGGAACCGGCTTCCCGTCGCGCGACAGCAGTTTAAACCATTCCCCATGCTCGCTATCCGCATGGCGATCCCGGATATAGCGCCAAACCCGGTGTGCGGCTTCGGCGAACTCCTCCCGTCCGGCAATCTGGCTAGCGTTATAAAACCCCACCATCGCCTCGACCTGGGTCCACAGGGCCTTCTCCGTATTCACCACCCCTTGCGGACCGCCCTCGTAGACCACGCTTCCGTCCTTCTCCACCGCCTCGCGCAACACCGCCTCCGCCAGGCGGATCACCGGACCGCGGGTTTTCTCCCGCAGGTCCGCATCGGCCTGGATCCCGGCCGCCTCCCAAAGCAGCCAGCTGGCCTCGATATCGTGTCCGTAGGAGTGGATCTCCGAAAGCGGGTTCCACTCGTCGTCGAAGAACAGGCGGAAGTGATCCGTCTGCGGATCGAGGATCCGGTTGAGGAAGGTTTCCAGCAGGGCACGGTGTTGAGCCTTCAGGCGCGGATCGTCCCACACCCGGAGCAGGTTGGTGTAGGCCTCGAGGATGTGGAGGTTGGTGTTCATCGATTTCGCGCAGGCCAGGTCGACTTCGCTCAACCTGGAATCGGAAAGCGGTTCCCACCTGCGGTTGCCGCCTTCGCGGTATCCGCCGTGGACCGGCTCGAAGGCGTGTTGTTCCAGGAGCTCGAACAACGATTGGGCCAGCTTCAGGCTGTGCGGCTCCCGGGCCGCGCGGTGGAATTCCGAAAGCCCATACAGTCCGAAGGCCTGGGCGTAATGATGCTTGCGGTCGATCACCGGCCGGCCCTGCAAATCGACATCGAAATACAATCCGCCGAATTCGGGATCCCAAAACACGCCGGTGAGGTAATCGTACGCACGGCGCGCCATTTTCAGGTTTTCTTCGCCGCCGAGGACCCGATAGGCGGCGGAATAGGCCCAGAGGATGCGGGCGCACAGGACCGCCGAGCGCGGCACGCCGTTCAGCACCTGCAGGTCGTTGGTGACGGCGCCGTAAAAACCGCCGTTGACCGGATCCACGGCATGCTTGATCCAAAAAGGCAGGATGTTGCCCGTCAGCTCGTCCTTCAGTTCCTTCCGGAATTCGTCTTTAATCAGCATGGCTCTCCCCAAACCAAGTTTGTTCCCGTTCGCCGGCAACGTTTCCCGCCCCCAAGTAATCCATTGTACCCTCCGAGCAATGCCGCCCGGCCGGGGAAGGCATCCCGGTTGTCATTGCGAGCCGCCGCAGGCGGCGAAGCAATCTCCTTCGCCCGAGGAGGACGGACTTGGAAACCAGGCGCCTGGATTGACGCAATCCAAGTCCCTATTAGCGGGCTGTTGAAATAATCCAGGTTCATCTACCAAAAAACCGGTGAACCATGCAATTCCCATGCCAGTGGCATGAATATTGCACCTTGATTTCTCGGCGCCCTGCATCTATACTCGATCCCGACTCAGCCTGCATATCAGGCACCGCAGGCCGGGAGGCGCTAAAAGGAAGGCAACCATGGCTGTTATCCAGCGCGCCCAACCCCGCATCCGCCAGACCACCACGGCCCATCTGACCCAGACGATGAGCCTTCTGGAGCTCTCACGAGCCGAATTGAACCAGTGGCTGAACTCCTCCCTGGCGTCGAATCCGGCGCTGGAGGTGGTCGAGCCCGAAATCTGCCCCACCTGCCGCCGCCCGCTTTATCAGCCCGGCCCCTGCCCCGTATGCCACCCGGCCAAGGAGGAGCCGATCGTCTTCCTCTCCACCCCGCCGGCGCGCCGGTCCTCGGCCGAGGATACGGACAACTTGCCGGAAGTGGCCCAGCCGGAAACTCTAGCCGACTACCTGATGGGCCAGATCGGTCCGGAGCTCAGCGACAAAGAGCGGCCGATCGCCCAGTACTTGCTCGCCCGGCTCGACGACAACGGGCTGATGCCCGAACCGCCGCTCGAGAGCGCCCGCTTTCTGCACGTTTCGCCCTTCGCCGTGGAAAAAGTCCTGCGCGCGATCCAGCGCTGCGACCCGCCGGGGGTCGGCGCGCTGAGCACGGTGGAAGCCCTGCTGATCCAGATCGACGCGCTTTCGGAAAGCGGGACGGTTCCCCCCGGCGTGCGCGAGATCGTCTCGGCTCACCTCGAGGAATTGGCCCACGGCGAATTCGCCGCGATCGCCAAGGACCTGCGCCTCCCGCGGTCCGCGGTCGATGAGGCGGCCCATTTCATCAAGGTCAACCTCACGCCCTATCCCGGCCGCACCTTTTTCCGCACCGGACCGGGGCGCGCCGAATCCGACCCGGACCTCTACCGCGAGGCGGAGATGACCTTCCGGACCCAGCCGGGCAACCCCGGCGGTCCGCTGATCGTCGAAGTCTACGCGCCGCTGGCCGGGCGCGTGCGCGTCAACCCCGAATTCCGCCAGATGGTGCGTACTCTCACCGGGGAGGAGCGCGAAAAGTGGAACGAGAAGGTCGAGGAGGCGCTGTTGATCGACAAGTGCCTGCGTCAAAGCCAGAACACGCTGATGCGCCTGGCGGCCGCGCTGGCCGAGCAGCAGCGCGCCTTCATCCTCGGCACCGACCGCGAATTGCGGCCGCTGACCCGGGCCGAGCTCGCCAAGCGCCTGGCCGTGCACGAATCCACCGTCTCGCGCGCGGTGAGCAACAAGCGCGCCGCGCTTCCCAGCGGCCGGATCGTGCCGATCGCGCGCTTCTTCGACCGTTCGCTCTCGGTCCGCGACATGGTCCGCGAGATCGTCTCCGACGAATCCAAGGCGCTTTCCGACACCGAGATCGTTTCGCGGCTGGAAGCCCAGGGCGTGCACATCGCCCGCCGCACGGTGGCCAAGTACCGCGCGATGGAAGGCATCCTGCCCATGTCGCTGCGCCGCGCCCAGCGCGCGCACGCGCGGGCGTGACCTCGCCCCCATCCCCCGGCCACCCCTTCACCCCGCCGGAAGCCTCCGGTTCCCCTCTCCCAGCACCTGCCCTCGCGAAGCGGGGGTATGCTGGGAGAGGGGTCGGGGGTGAGGGGGAAGGGGTCGGGGGATGGGGTGAGGAAGGAATCCGCTCTTGACCGATACGCGCTCCTCCCGCAATCCCGCGCGCAAAGTGCGCGCCGCCCGTAAATCCGGATCGGTCCGCAAAACCGAGGCCGCCGCGCCGCCGCTGTTGGCGATGCTCAAACCGGCTCCGTCGGCTTCGGCGCTTTCGCCGCAATCGATCACCCTGGCCGAAATCCACCATGAATTACTGTTCGCCCTTTCCTATCCGCGCGGAATCGTCACCGACGTCAATCCGCTGGTGTTGCGCAAGCTGAACGCCGAGCGCGAATCGGTGATCGGCCGGGCGCTGGCCGAACTGCTCGGCGTCCCGGAGATCATGACCTACCTGAAGGATTTGCCGGTCGGCCGGCCGGTGCGCTTCTCCCAGCGGCTGACGCTCGGCGCGGACGGCGAGGCCGCGGTGTGGGACATCCGCGCCGCGCGTGCGGTGGCCGCGGAGGGCGAGGCGCTGCTCACCATGCGCCTCCTGGAGGAGCGGCGGCCGGCGGCTTCGGCCGGGGCGCCGCCGCGTTTCGACAACCTCCCGGCGGCGGTCATGGAGGCCGCCGACCTCGGTTCCGCCGAACCGCTCCTGGATTGGGCGCTGGACGCGGCGCAAGCCTCCGGCGCCGGTTTGTTCTACGCCCACCGCGAAAGCGGAGAGCAGGTCCGCGGATTCGAGCGCAATCTGCCGGCGGACGTTCCCCACGAACTGCCGCCGCTGCCCTCCTCCGACCGCAACGCCGCGCTGATCTGGAAGCGCGACGCCAAGATCGACGGGGAATTCTTCCCCTGGGCGGCGGCCTGCGGCTGGCAATCCGCAATGCTGTTTCCGTTGCCGGATTCGCCGGTCAAGGGCGCGCTCCTGCTCGGCTGGAAGGAGGCCGAGTCCCCGGCCTGGCTCGAAACCGCGCTGACCGCCTTTTCCGCCTCGCACGCCGCGCTGCTGCGCGGCTGGCAATCCCGCCAGCAGGTGTTCGAGATGCAGCGCAAAGGCAAGCGGGCCGAGACGGCGATGCAGGTTTTAATGGAGGAACTGCCGCAGGCGCTGGCGTTGGTGCGGGTCGCCGACGGGCGGGTGATGGAAACCAGCCTCTCCTGCGAGCGGATGCTCGGCTATTCCGGCGCCGCGCTTGCGGCGATGCGCCTGGAGGATTGGCTCACCGCGCCGGAGGCGGTGGTGGCGGTGCGGGCCGCCTGCCAAAGCGGACGGATCAACGAAAGCGGCGAACTGACGCTCTACCGCCGCGACGGCGAGGGGTTTCCCGCGGTCCTGCGCGCCATCCCCCTGCGCTCCGGAGAGACGGCGGAATTCCACGAGGTGCTGGTGACGATCACCGACCTCACCTCCAGCCGCGACGCGCGCCTGGAGGCGCGCCACCTTCAGCGCCAGGCGGTCCTGGGCTGGATGGCGGCCTCCTTCGCTCACGAAATCCGCAATCCGCTCAACAACCTCTCCCTGCAGCTCGAGGAACTGCGCACGCTTTACCAACTGCCCGGGGAGGCTTCGAAGCTGGTGGGAGATTCCAAGGCCGAGTGCGACCGGTTGACGGAGATCTCGCGGCGGATGTTGGATTTCGCCCGCGGGCAGGATTTCCGCCCGGCCCCGACCGACATCGCCGCCCTGGTGAGGCGCGTCCTGGCGCGGATGCAGCCGGTGCTCGAGCGCGCCGGGGTCAAGTCGCTCTTCTCCGCGCCGGAGGATCTGCCCCAGGCGATGGCGGATCCGATGTCGATCGAGCAGGTGATCCTCAACCTGATCGACAACGCCGCCAAGGCAATGCCCGAAGGCGGCCATCTGGGCGTGAGCCTGCAGCTTTCGGCGCTCGAGAGCGGCGCGCCGGCGGTCGAGGTCCGCGTGGCCGACACCGGCCAGGGCCTTCCGCCGCAGGTGCGTGAGAAACTGTTCCAGCCGTACGTCACCACCCGCTCCGACGGGCACGGGTTGGGGCTGGCGCTCTCGCGCCACATTCTGGATGCGCACCGCGGCGCCCTGCGCGCCGACACCTACCCGGGAAGCGGGACCGTGTTCCGGGTGTTCCTGCCCGTGGCCTCACCCCCGACCCCTCTCCCAGCATAAGCTGGGAGAGGGGAGCCGGAGGTTGTCCGGCGGGGTGAGGGGGAGGGAAGAAGGGGGAATAAAAGGGTGAGAAGAGGAATGGTCAAAAAAGAATCATTCGCGCACTTTGCTTTCTTCGTGTCCTTCGTGCTCTTCGTGGCGAATTAACTTCCTCATCCATCCCCCAACCCCCTCCCTTGTCCCGGCCTATGCCGGGTGAAGGAAGGGGGCCAGGGGGAAGGATGAGGCTGGAGGTCTTACGCATGCCCTTCACCATCCTGATCGTCGACGACGAAGCCAAAGCCCGCGGATCGATGGGGCGGCTGCTTTCGGCCGAGGGCTACGAGATCCTCGAGGCCGAAAACCTGGCCGGCGCCGTGAAGACCCTGAACGACCACCTGCCCGACATCCTGCTGCTGGATTTCAACCTCCCGGACGGGCACGGGCTGGACCTGCTGCGCAAGCTCTCGGCGGCCAAACCGCGCCCGCAGGTGGTGGTGGTCACCGGGACGGCGAGCATCCCCACCGCGGTCGAAGCCCTGCAGCTCGGCGCGGCCGATCTGCTGGAGAAGCCGGTCGACATGGCGCGGCTGAAGGGCGTCGTCAAACGCGCGACGGAAATTGTCCGCCTGCAGCGCGAGCTGGATTACTACCAGGAGAGCGCGCGGGCCGAGGCGATGGACTGGGTGATGGGAGAGACGCCGGCGATGCAGGCGGTGTTGAAGGAGGCCCGGCGCGCCGCCGCCACCTCCACGCCGGTGCTGATCACCGGCCAAACCGGGACCGGCAAGGACGTACTGGCCCGCGCGATCCACATGATGGGGCCGCGGGCCGCCAAGCCCTACATCCCGATCAACTGCGCCGCCCTGCCGGCGGACGTGATCGAATCCGAACTCTTCGGCCACGAAGCGGGGGCCTTCACCGACGCCGCCAAACGCAAACCCGGGATGGTCGAAGCCGCCGACGGCGGCGTGCTGTTCCTCGATGAGATCGGC
>JAFGKK010000050.1 GCA_016928575.1 Anaerolineales bacterium | reverse complement strand
GTTGAGGTGGGGTTCGTTCATGGAATAGAACACCTTGGACTCGGCCGGGATTCGTTTTTCGATCAACCTTTTTGCAGTGGAGTCATACAATCAATTGATACATTCCACATATGGGCACATCCACGATGTCTCCGATGACCACTTGTAGTTTTTGCCCCCCAGGGTTTGATCGCAGTTGTTCCACCAAGGCCGGTGAAATATCAATACCGTCAACGCGATTGCCATATTCCGCCAGGGGAAGGGCAATTCTACCGTCGCCAATTGCTAATTCTAAAATTGGTCCTTTGCCGGCCAATTGAGCCAGGAATTCTACAGCCTTTTCCTCATCACCGCGTTGTCCATCTCGGTACGTTTTTGCCGCATCATTACCGAAACTCATTCTTGGCTCATAATCTTTCATAATAAACTATCCATATCCCTTCACCGCCCAACAGATGGGAAGGCGGAAGTACTTCCCACCCGCCCATGCATTTTCCTTTCGGCAGCGATATTTTCATACTTTTTACTTTTCCCAAGGATCCTTCCGGTAGAAAAAAGCCCCGTCCGGAATGAATTCGGTTCCGGATTATTTAACTTTCTTCTTGCGCCAACGCGGGCCGATGAACCGTTCAAACACGCCGCTCTCCCAAGGATCGAAGCCCCCCGCGGACAGCGGAACTTGCCTACCCCGGCGGATCCCCCGCCGGCTCCGCCATCCGCCCGCTGGAGCCGGTCAGCTCGCGCAGGCGCCCGGCCAAGTCCGGCCGCAGATCCCCTCCGCGGAAGCGCCAGCCCCAATTCCCCTCGGCCCGCCCCGGACGGTTCATCCGCGCTTCGGCGCCGAGCCCGAGCAAATCCTGCAGCGGGCAGACGGCTGTCTCCGCCGCCGACTCCCAAGCCAGGCGGATGAAATCCCAAGCCACGTCCCCTCCACCCGGCCGATACCGATCCGCCCGCCGCCGTTCCGCCTCCGAAAGCGAGCGGTACCACCCGAGGATTGTGTCGTTGTCGTGCGTTCCGGTGTAAGCCGCCGTGTGCAGTCCGATGTTATCCGGAAGAAAGGGATTCTCCGGTTTGCCGTCGAAGGCAAACTGCAGGACCGCCATGCCCGGAAGCCGCAGACGTTCGCGCAGCGCGACAACATCTTCGGTGATCACGCCCAGGTCCTCGGCCAAAAACGGCAGCCCCCCGATCGCTTGGCGCAGGCGCGCGAACAATTCCTCGCCCGGACCGGGCAGCCAGCGCCCATCTTCGGCCGTCGCGCGGCCGGCCGGCACCGCCCAATAGGCGGCGTACCCGCGGAAATGGTCCAGGCGCACCAAGTCCGCTCGGTCCAGCGCCGCGCGCGCGCGGCGAATCCACCAAGCGAACCCTTCGGTTTGTAATTTTTCCCAATCGAATATCGGGTTCCCCCACAGCTGGCCGGTGGGGGAAAAATAATCCGGCGGAACTCCGGCCTGGACCGACGGAAGGCCGCCGCGATCGACTTGAAAATACCGCCTGGCGGACCACACTTCGGCGCTGTCGAGCGCGCAATACATCGGCAGATCGCCGAGGACGAGGATCCCCTTCCGCCGCGCGTGTTCCCGCAGTGCCTCCCATTGCCGCCGGAAAAGAAATTGCTCGAAGGCAATCTCCTCCATCTCCTCGGCAAGGTTCGCGCGCGCGCGCCGTACGGCGTCCGGTAGGAAAAACGCCGAATCCCTTTCCCACTCCCACCACGGTCGGTCCGCATGCGCCCGCTTCAAGGCCAGGAAAGTGCAAAAATCTTCCAGCCAGGGTTTTTCCTCCTCGCGGAACCGCTCGAACTCCGGATTCAGCCGCCCAACCCCGCCGGCCCGGAGACGCGCGTGCGCTTGCCGAAGCAGGCGCGATTTGAATTCCCGGGCGCCGATGAAATCCGCCGGACCCGCGGCGAAGCGGGGAGGATCCCCGATGTCCGCCGCAGAGAGCAGACCGTCCGCCAGCAGGTCCTCCGGGCTAATCCACAGCGGGTTGCCGGCGAAATCGGACAAGGCTTGGTAGGGGGAATTGCCCCAGCCGGCCGGGCTCAACGGCAGAATCTGCCAAACCGTCTGCCCGGCCGCGGCGAGAAAATCCAACCAGGCGCGTGCCTGCGGGCCGAGGTCTCCGATCCCGTACGGGCCGGGGAGCGAGGTCGGGTGGAGCAGGATGCCGGCTTTGCGTTGATGATTCATACGTGATGATGGATTACAAACCACTGAGATGCAGAGAACGCGGAAAAAAAACGTCACTGCTTGGGCCGCCCATTTCCGTACAAGGATCTCAAGCAAGCGTCCCCGTCGTTCGCGGATTTGTTCGTCATTCCGGCGCCCGCCCTCGGCGTGGTTTTCGCCGGGGGAAGCGGGGGTGCTCGAAGTTGGGCGTCAGTGGTTTTCGACGGTTACTGGATGCCGGCCGAATTCATGCCTACACGATGATCGCTGGTTGAGCAAAAAAAATCTGCTTTGCGTTCTGTGCGCCTTTGCGGTGAAAAGGTTGTCCTCCCCGCTCACTGTTCCAGCACGCGCCGGTAAACCGTCAGGTATTCCTCAACCGACCGCGACCAGCTGAAATCCATGGCCATGCCCCGGGCCCTGGCGGCGGCGCAGCGCTCCCGCTGGCGGAACAATTCCTCGGCCCGGCCGAGGGCCAGGCCGGCGGCCGCGGCGGACGCCTCGGCGAACACCAGTCCGGTTCCCTCCGCGTGGGAAAGGTCCAGAACCGTATCTTTCAATCCGCCCACCGCGCGGACGACCGGCAGGCTGCCGTAGCGCATAGCGATCATCTGGGTGACGCCGCACGGCTCGTAGCGCGAGGGAATCATGAAAAAATCCGATCCGCCGTAGATCCACGCGGCCAGATCCTCGTGATGCCCGGCTTCCATCGCCGCCCGGCCGCGGTGCCGGGCGGCGAACGTCCGGCATTGCTGTTCCAGCCGCGGATCCCCCGCGCCGAGGATCACCGCCTGGTTGCCGCGGCCGCACCAGCATTCGAGCGCGGACAGGGCCAGGTCGATCCCTTTTTGTTCGTTAAGCCGGCTGACGATGCCGATCAGCGGGACCGCGGGTTCGGGATCGAGTCCCATTTTTTGCTGGAGGGCGGTTTTGTTCGCCGCGCGCCGCTCGAGCGAACCGGAGTCGAAACGCTCGGCAAGGCGCGGGTCCGCGGCCGGGTTCCAGAGGTCCGTATCGATCCCGTTGCGGATGCCCGTCAACCTGCCGCGCTGAGCGCGCAGGTAATCCTCGAGCCCCGCGCCGAATTCCGGGGTGAGGATTTCCTCGGCATAGGAGCGGCTGACGGCGACGATCATATCGGCCGCGGCGATGCCGAGCGGAAGCAGCGCGGAGTAGGCCCAATCCGGAAGCGCGCCGAAGCGGTCCTCCGCGTCCGGCTCGGCCGCACCGCGGGCCGCCGGCGGAGCGGGAGGCGGCACGCCCAGGCCGAACTGGGCCAGCGCCCATCCGGCATTGTGTCCGAGGTAAGGCAGGTTGTGGATCGAGAGCACCGAACCCACGTCCGTAAAGAAGCGGTCCTGCCGTCCGCGTCCGGCCAGCCACAGGTTGGCCGCCGCGGTGTGCCAATCGTTGGCGTGGACGAGGTCGGGCTTCCAGTCCAGCGCGCGGGCGAGTTCCAGGGACGCCAGCGAGAAGAATACATATTTGGGCGCGTCGCGCCCGGAATCCGAATGGTAGACCGATTCCGAAGCGCGCAGAGGCGGGCCGTCGACGAGGTAAAGGGGCACCCCGTCCAATTCCATCTGGTAGACGTCGGCCTGCATCGCCGAACCGCGAGCCGGGACGGCCGGGCGCACGGCCGGCTTCCATCCGGCGGCGCGGGCGCGCAGGGCAGGATGCAGGGGCAGGACCAGGCGTACGTCGTGTCCGCGGCGGCGCAATTCCGCCGGCAGAGCGCCGGCGACGTCCGCCAGACCGCCGATTTTCACAAGCGGCGCGGCTTCCGCCGCGAGAAACAGGATCTTCAAGAATTTCTGATTTTGCTCGGCCACAGAAATGCTCCCGGGAGCGTTCTGATTCAATTATAGCCTCAGCCATCCGCGTTCAGAGAATCGCGGGACGGGCATTCCTTCGCGGCGCCTTCCTTCCGGCAGGCCGCCTTCCGCCGTCCAAACCACCGATCCGCCGGTGTGGGAGAAACGTACTGCCCCCGTCCAACGGGTCAATATTCATATTCATCTCGACCAAAAACCTCTTGAAATCCTCCATTCCGGCGGCGACCGCTTCTTTTCTTGGCGGTTTTTCAATACAATACTCGCATCAAGGAAAGATCACAGACAGCTAACGGAGGTGGCCGCATCATGAAGAAAAAAACAGCCCTCATCCCGATCCTGGCCGTGGCGGCGGCCGCACTGGCCTGCAACTTGGAAACCGCAGCCGGACCCACCCTCAGCGCGGATCAGATCAACACGCTTTCCGCGCAGACCCTGGCCATGATCCAATGGCAGACCTACTCCGCGCAACAGCCCTCGTCCGGAGGAACTCCCGGCGGCGCGATGCCGACCGCCGGGCCGGCGGACACGGCCACCAACACGATCCTGCCCACGGTCACCTGGACCGGCACGCAGCTTCCCTCGGCGACCTTTACTCCCACGGTGACGACCACGCCGCTCCCCTGCAATTGGGTGCAGTTCGTCAGCGACGTCACCATCCCGGACAACTGGGAGACGACGCCTTCGGATCACTTCACCAAGACCTGGAGGCTGCGCAACATCGGCTCCTGCACCTGGACCAGCGGCTACTCGCTGGTGTTCGACCACGGCGACCAAATGGGCGCGCCGGCCTCGCAGCAGCTGACCACCGGGACCGTCGCCCCGGGGGCGACGATCGACGTCTCGGTCGACTTGGTGTCCCCGGCGGCCGCCGGCACCTACCAGGGTTTTTTTAAGCTGCGCGCCTCCGACAGTTCGGTCTTCGGCATCGGCCCGAGCGCCGACACCGCCTTCTGGGTTAAGATCGTCGTCATCGCGCCGACCGGGCCGGTCATCCAGCAGGTGAGCGCCAACACCACCATCCACGGCGGATCCACCGGCTCGACCACCGCCGTCTGTCCGGCAGGCACCGTCGTCACCGGCGGCGGCTTTTCCACCGGCACCGACGTGTTGGTATACACCCAAGCCAAGAACGGCAACGGATGGGTGGCGGTCGCCAAGAACAACTTCGGCGCCGACCGCACCCTGACCGTCTACGCCGAGTGCCTGACCTATCCCTCGGCCAGCACCGTCATGGTCGACAACACCGTCAGCGTCAACGCCGGCTCGTATGCCAGCCAGACGGCGGTTTGCCCGGCGGGGAGCGTCGTCACCGGCGGCGGATACACCAGCTCGCCGGACGGCAGCATGTGGGTCTACGCCAACTGGCAGGTCGGTAACAATTGGCAGGTTTCCGAGCGGAATTACGGAGGAAGCCCCAAGACTTTCCACGTCTATGCCGTTTGCCTCTCGGGGACGCCGCTTACGACCGTCCGTCAGGATGCCACGGGCAATCTCCCCGCCTCCGGCAACGGGTTTGTGGCGGCCACTTGCCCGGCTGGAAGAGTGGCGACCGGCGGCGGCTGGGGATTGTCGAATGATGAGCTTCCGTATTACTCGGGATACACCGCCGGCGCCTGGCGCGTGTACGCCCACAACAGCAGCGCCAGCGTCCGCTCGATGCTCGCCATGGTGACCTGCCTCGGCTGAGGCGGTTTCCCAGCGCAGAACGACAATCGGCGGAAGCCCGTCTTCCGCCGATTGTCGTTTCCGGACCTCCCTTTTCACCCAAATCCTTGAAGCGTCCGGATGGAATCCGGCAGATCATTCCCGACGATTTGGGGAGGGAAGGAAGGGCCGATTGGTGTCAGATCTAAAACCTCCGGGATCTATCCAAAAAACCTCCAAACCGGCCGGAGGGCTGTTTTTCCGCGGCGCACATCCGCTACAATAGACGGGTTGACGGAATTTCCCGGAGAAGGATACCCGGACCGGAGGAAGAGCCCTTGATTCTGCGGCGTAGGCGGATCCGCTCCTTGAACAACGATGCCAGCCCTTGGGCGGTCCGGGCGTGCGGAGCGAACACGGGATCCTGCGCCGTCCGCACAAGGCTATCCCGAAAGCCGCGCAAAACTTTTCCGAGCCCTGCTACAATCCCGACCGATGGGCAACCCCTATCCGGCCGCATCAGGAGAACTCCATGAGAAAACACCTCCCGATCCTCGCCTTAACCGCCTTGATCCTCTCCTCGCTCGGCTGCATCCTCCAGATGGAGGCGCCGTCGACGCTCAACCCGGCGCAGGTCGACACCCTCGCCGCGCAAACCCTGGCCTATCTTCAATATCAAACCTATGCCGCGCTCGGCACCCAGATTCAGCCCCCAGCGGCGGAAACCCTGGCGCCCCCGCCAGCGGCCGGCGACACGCCCACCAATACGATCCTGCCCTCGGTCACCCAAACCAGCTTTCTCCCGTCGGCCACGCCCACCGCCCTGCCCTGCAACTGGGCTCAGTTCATCACCGACGTCAACTACCCGGACGATTCGGAGCTGGGGGTCAACGACCACTTCACCAAAACCTGGCGCCTCAAGAACATCGGATCCTGCACCTGGACCAGCGGTTACGCGCTGGTGTTTGACCATGGAGACCAAATGGGGGCTCCGGCCGCGCAGCAGCTCACCACCGGAACCGTCCCGCCCGGCTCCACGATCGACGTCTCGGTCGCCCTGGTCACCCCGGCCGCGCCGGGAACCTACCAGGGCTTCTTCAAACTGCGCGCCTCCGACAGCGCCGTCTTCGGCATCGGCCCCTCCGCCGACGGCGCCTTCTGGGTGAAGATCCAGGCTGTCGCCGGAGGTTTCTCCGTTCAGCAGGTGGAAGGACAAACCACCATCAGCATGGGATCGACCGGCAGCATCTCCCTCACCTGCCCCTCCGGCACCAAGGTGGTCGGCGGGGGATTCGACGGGGGGAACAACATCCTGGTTTACCGAAGCGAGCGGAGCGGAAACGGCTGGGTGGTGTACGGCCACCGCTACTCGGGCGCCAACGCCTCGCTGAAAGGCTACGCCTATTGCCTATCCGGAGTGACGGCCACGAGCACCAGCGGGTATGCGGAAAAGACCCTCGCTCCGGGCTTGAGCGGCGACGCCTACCAAACCTGCAGCGGCGGCAGCGTCGTCAGCGGCGGCGGTTTCGCCTTTGACGACGGAAAGATCTGGCCTTACATCCTGCGCATGGATGGGAACGGATTGAAGATGTTCGCGAAGAACGTCGGCGGTTCGAACGCCACCTTCCGCTCCCACCCCGTCTGCCTGACCTCCGCCGGCGCCGTCACTGTCCAGGCCGAGAATACCGGCAGCGTGCCGGGGTCCTCCTCCGGAACCGTCGAAGCATCCTGCCCGGCGGGCACCAGCGTGACGGGCGGCGGATTCACCGTCTCGGTGAATATGTATCTGACCGGGATGTACAAGAAACCGGGCGAAAACGTTTGGGTGGTGAAGTCGCTCAATCAAAACGGCTCCAACATGAACGCCGTGTCGCGCGCCATCTGCCTGGCCATCTCCTGATCCGCCCCGCATATCCTCCCCAAATCATCGGGAAAGATGTTCCAAATTCATTTCATTCTCTTCGATGATTTGGGGAGGGAAGGGAGGGGCGGATACCAGGGGCTCTTCATTCGTTACGCCCTGAATCTTTAAAAAATAGTGTCTGCTCAGCATGATGCAAGGACTGAAATAATATTCGAAAAACCATCCAATTATTCCCCCTCATCCCATCCTTCTCCCAGCCCATCG
>JAFGKK010000049.1 GCA_016928575.1 Anaerolineales bacterium | reverse complement strand
GCCGCCTGCCCTGCGGGGAGCGTCTTGACCGCGGGAGGGTTTTACACCAACTCCGACGGCAGCGCGCGGGTATTTCTCAACGCCCTCAGATCGTTGGGTTGGCAAACCAGCGTCCGGAAGCTCACCGGCGGTACGCCGATCCTCAGCGTGAACACCATATTCCTTTCCGGCCTTCCGTCGATCGCTTCCACAGCCGTCGGCCAGGCGCAGACCGCTGCCGGCGAGAAATGTTTCACGCAAGCCTCCTGCCCGCCAGGAAGTGTCCTCAAAGGCTTGGGCTTCGCCTCCGGTCCGGAGGATATGTGGGTCTACCGCAAGGCCTACGTCGATGCCCGCGCCCACAGAGTAAACCTCTCCAGCATGAACCAGACAATCCGCACCTACGCGCTCTGCCTTACGGTCGCGGGCACAACGACCGTCCAGGCGACCAACTCGACCACCGTCGCGACGCACTCCACCGCCGCGCTCGAGATATCCTGTCCGCCCGGGACGGTACCCACCGGAGCAGGATTCGCACTCGCCCAGCCGCTCAACATGGTTGGCTTGTTGAAGAAAACCGGCCCCAACATGATCCTAGCCAAGGCTTCGAATCTCTCGGGATCGAACCTGGCACTTACCGCCTATGCGTCGTACCTGGCTATCTCCTGAAACGCCTTCTCCAAGAACAGGACGGGCGGGCTTTTGCGGGAAAAAGAAGCCCGCGCGTTTTTCTGCCATACAAAAGAAAGAAAAGAGAACACGGCGCCGTTAACGTCATTGGATCGCGCCCTATTTCACAACTCCGGGAAACGCACAGGCCAATGCATCGGAAGGAAACGATCCAAAAACCTCTATAAAACCTCGCTCTTTCCGCTATTTCGCCGCCTCAGGCGGCTTTTTCTACTACAATGAGTGTAGTACCCATTAATTGGCTTGTCTTTTCGAGGAGGGAAATATGAAAAAACGCAAGCAATTACTTCCTCTCGTTGCAGTGATCGCTTCCACCATGGCCTGCATCCTGCAGATGGAGGCACCTTTCACCCTAAGCCCTGACCAAGTGAACACCCTCGCCGCGCAGACGATGGCGTTCCTGCAATACCAAACGTATGTTGCCCTCGGCACACAGGCACTTCCTCCACCGGCGGATACAGCCGCTCCTCCGTCGGCCGCCATCGACACACCCACCGGGGCCCTCCTGCCGACGGTCACCCAAACCGGCACAATGCCCCCCACCGCAACCTTCATGCCAACCGTGACGCCCACCGCCCTCCCCTGCAACTGGGCGCAGTTCATCTCCGATGTCACGGTTCCGGACGACTGGGAAACCACGCCCAGCGACCACTTCACGAAGACCTGGCGCTTGAAGAACATCGGCTCCTGTACGTGGACCTCCGGCTACGCCCTGGTCTTCGACCACGGCGAACCCATGGGCGCTCCGGCACCGCAGCAACTCACCACCGGCACCGTTCCGCCGGGCGGCACGATCGACGTTTCGGTCGACCTGGTTTCCCCGGCGACCGCAGGCACCTACCAGGGATTCTTTATGCTGCGCGCCTCCGACAGCTCCCTCTTCGGGATCGGCGCCGGCGCCGACGAGGCGTTCTGGGTGAAGATAAAAGTCTACGAGCCGACCCTGCCGCCGCCTGTCGTTGCGCCGACGACCCACGCCGTGTACAGCCAGGTGACCGTCGCGCCCGGAACCGTCGGGCATACCACGGCCACCTGCCCGGCCGGGACCGTCGTCACCGGGGGCGGCTATTCCGTCTCCAACACCGGCATGTGGGCCTACATCCAGCGCAAGAACGGAAACGGCTGGGTGGTGTATGCACAGAACAACAGCGGGGCCAACAAAACGTTGACGGCGTATGCGGTTTGCCTGACCTACCCCTCCGCCGCCACAAGCGACGTTTCCACAAATCGATCCGTCGCGGCCGGGCACAGCGAGAGTATGACCGCCGCTTGCCCCGCCGGGACCGTGGCGGTGGGCGGCGGGTACACTGGGTCGGTGGAAGGAAAGCTGATCACATATTTCAGCGGACTGAGCGGAAACGGCTGGAGGGTATCGGAAAAGAACATAGGCTCCGGCACGGCGAACTTCCACGCGTACGCCGTGTGCCTGAGCGGCGTGTCCGCCTCCACCACTTCCGTATCCGGGCATGTCGACATCCCGCCGTCCTCCGGCGCATTTGCAGAGGCCGTTTGCCCGGGCGGGATGGTCATGACTTCCGGCGGGTTCAGCATCGACACGGACCTCGTGGTGTACTATACGTCTTTGTACAGCGGCAAATGGCGGGTGTACGCCCACAATACCGGAACGCATACCCAGGCGCTTGCCGCCCGTGGAACCTGCCTGTCGGTCTCGTAAGCGAAAGAGTTTTCGCTTCGCGCGCAGCGGGTTTCCGGCCCTTAGACGCTCTTCCGGAAAACCCCCGACACTGCTGGACGAAAAAGAAAGCCGCCGGCCTCATATCCAGCCGGCGGCTTTCCTGTGTTTGCCGCTTTCGTGCGGCGGCTCGTGCGCAAGCCTATACGGGCAGCAAGTTCAGCCGCACCACGACCGCTTCCGTCGCGCCGGGTTCGACCGCGAAGTCGACCGTCTGTTCGATCTCCCAGGCCAGGATTCCCGGCCGGCAGACGGGCGGCGCGGAATCCGGCCGCGAGACGTGGCTGACGATCACCCTCCCGGTGCGCAGGTTCTTGACCGCCGGCGAACGCCGCGGCCCGACGGCCGCCGCCTCGTATGCGCGGCCGGGGAAATCCAGCGCGGCCTGATAATCCGGGCAGACTTCGGAAACGATCCGCAGGCGCACCCGCACGGCGCGCATGTCGACGTTGCGGAAGCGGTAGACCGCGCGCACGCCGCTGGCGGTCAGGCTGACGCGTTTGAGGAGCCGCAGGCGGTAGCCGAAGAAGCGCAGGAACACCACCGCCCCTTCCGCCAGGCGGAAATCCATCCGCGGATCGGCCTTCTCCTCCGGTCCGTCGTCGAGTGAGAAGTAGTCGTTCAGCGCGCGGCGCCGCGCCGGCAAGGAGGGCCGCAATTCCGCGGAACGCAGGCGCGGCCAAACCGGAAGCGGCCCGGTTATCAGCGGAAGGTTTTGCCGCTCCAACCGCGGCAGTCGCCGTTCGCCCCCCTCCGCCTGCATTTCCGGGAGCGGATCGCCCTCCTGCGGAAGCCAATCGTCGGGCATGGGCGCGAACTCCGGCGGTTTGGCCTCGATCAGGATCGTGCCGGTGGGGACGGCCAGCGGATTTCCGACCAACAGTTGGCCGCGGGCCAGGTCGGCCCATTTCAACAGCCTTCCGCCGTAAGGCGAAAGCAGAGCCAGCCGGTCCCCCTTGCGGAGCAGGACTTCATCCTCGCCGTCTCCGGTCAGATCGTCGATGTGCGCTTCGAACGGGGCGCTTGGCGCGGAGGCGGCGAGTTCGGCGGCCTTGGCCACCGCGATCGCCGCGCCGATCCCCTCCCAAGCCGGATCGCCGCGCCCGCCCACGCCCACCGCTCCGAACCTGTCTTGGTGGGCGCAATATACCCGCTCGGCGAGGGCCATCAATCCGCGTCCGGGGCCGGGCGCTGTGGCCGCCGCCGATTCTTCGGACACGGCCAGCGCCGCCTCGGAGGCGGCCATCCGCAACCTGGCGGCGGTGTGCATCATGCGGAAATGCTTGAGCCGCGGGGCGCGGTTTTGGAAGTCGCCCCAATCGGCGTACCCCTCCTCGTGGAGGGGAAAATCCGGATCCGCCAGCGCCCGGTCCATCAAACGGCTCCAAACCGGGCCCTTAAGCTCGATCGGTTCCTCCCCTTCCGGGGCATCCTCCAGAAAAGCAAATTCGATCCCATCTGCGCGTTCGAGCCAATCCAGCAGTTCGTCCAAGCCGGCGGCGTCCGCCCGCGGATCCAGCCCGAAGTCGTATCCCCACAGGCCGAAGGCGGCGGCGTCCTCGGCGCAGACCGGAAACAGCCGGTCCGCGTCCGGATGCTTCCGCCAAAGGTCGAGGGCCTCCTCCAGGACGCCGCGCCGGCGGAACCAGGCGGCGAAATCCAGGCAGTCCCTCAGGCGGGCGTCGCTCCAGGCCGCGTTTAATTGCCCGCCGCCGGCGGCAATCCGGCCTACTCGCGGCGCATCCGTCCCGGCCGCCCGCAGGGCGCCATCCTCCAGCGCGAGGGTGCGGTAGCCGGCGTCCACCAGCATGCCGGCGTGCCGCGCCGCAAAGGCGCCGTGCGGGGGCCAGAAGGCCGCCGGTTCGGCTTCGAAATACTTCTTCAGCGCCGCGCGGTGGACCGCGATCTGGCGGACGTTGTCGGCATCGTCGCCGGCCGGGAGCAGGCACTGCGCGTACGTGCTCCCGAGCAGGCGGAAGCGGCCCGCCTGCAAGCCGGATTTCACCGTTTCGAGAAACGCCGGATCAAACCAGGCGAGCGCTTCGATCAGCGGGCCGGAGAGCATCAGGTTGATTTTCAAACGGGGGTGGCTGCCCAGCACGTCCAGCACGCCGCGGTAGCCGATGCGGGTTGCCCGGTCCGCATGCTCGCACAGGGGTTGGTGGAAGAGGAAACACAGCGCCAGGCGAAGGGTCATCGATCGCGGTGGAAGGGATGTGGTGGAGGGATTATACCCGACCCCTCCCTTTTATCCCCTCCATATTTTGGTAAGGGGGGTTGAAGGTCGTCCCTGCAGTTTTTAATCTTGATCCAAACTCTGTCCTCTCATCCCTGCCCGTGACGCATACTGTCCTATCCTCCCAACCCCGGCTTCCCGTCGCTTTACTTCGCCTTCCCTCGCGTCGCTCGGGACAGACGCTCGGGACAGGCGCTCGGAACAGATTCCGGTTCCCCTTCGCAGAAAAGAGAAGCGGGTTGGGTCGGGGAAACAGCAAGGGGTAGCGGCATGGATATAATTCCTTCCCATGGATATCTGGCGTCTGGTCTATGATCCGCCCCGCGACGGCGCCTCGAACATGGCCGTCGACGAAGCCTTGCTGGAAGAAACGGCGGCCGGGCGCAGCCTGCCCACCCTGCGCCTGTACGCCTGGGAGCCTCCTACGCTCTCGCTGGGATTCGCCCAGCCGGCGGCGGACGTTAACCGCGAAGCGCTGCAACGCCTGGGCTGGGGATTGGTGCGCCGGCCGACCGGCGGCCGCGCGATCCTGCATACCGACGAGCTGACTTATTCGATCACCGCGCCGGAAAGCCACCCGTTGATGCGGGGCGGCGTGCTGGAAAGCTACCGCCGGCTGAGCCTGGGTTTGCTTTCCGGATTGCGGCGCCTGGGCGCGGACGTGCGGGCCGATTCCGGCGGCCGGGCGCGCGCCTCGGGCAATCCGGTCTGTTTCGAAATCCCCTCCAAATATGAAATTTCCTCGGGCTGGCGGAAGTTGATCGGCAGCGCGCAGGCGCGGCGGCTGGGCGGCGTGCTGCAGCACGGTGCACTCCCCTTAGGCGGGGACCTCTCCCGCATTCTGCAGGTCCTCGCCAAGGCCGAAACCACTCCGGAACGGATCCGCCGCCGCGCGGCGACGCTCGGCGAACTGCTCGGGCGCGAGGTTTCCTGGCGGGAGGCGGCTGACGCCGTCGCGCGCGGCTTCGCCGAAACGTTTGAAATCGAATTTCAGCGCGGGGAACTCTCCGAATCAGAGAAAACGCGCGCTGATGAATTGGCGAATGAGAAATATGGGACGGCGGGATGGACAAACCGCGTATAACCCGAATGTCGCCTCGGGAGAATTTTCGCTTTATCCAATTCTATAAACCCATGAGGGATAAATAATCGCCACAAACAGCACAAAATCCACAGAATTTTTTCGAATCGATTATTCTGTGCCCTTTGAGCTCTTTGCGGCCGTCCTTTTCCTTACCCAAGGTCAGACCTCTTGCCACAGAGGGTACAGAGGACACAAAAAAAACGTATCTCCTCAGCCCCCCGTTCCTGCCCTTTCCTCACCCCCAACCCCACAACCCCGTCCCCCTCTCCTGACTTATTCCAGGAGAGGGGGACGGGGCCAGGGGATAGGGGTGAGGATGGAAAAGAGCAGGATTTCATTTCAGTATTACTGAGGCTGAGCAGATACAAAAAAACATAGAAAATTTATATTGTGCCCTTTGTGCTCTCTGTGGCTATAAGATCTTGCTATTGGTTTTAGCAGAAAAATCGGAACCGGAGAGGTTTTCTTCATAAACATGCGCCAGGGAACCGGCGCGCGGGAAATACGGAAGCGATGAATGGGCGAGCCGGGTTGTAGGCAGGCGCGGCTCAGATCACCCGCAACAACACAGAATCCATCGCCAACAGCGAGCCGTCCGCCGCGCTGAGGTCCAACACCTCCAGGCGGATCCGGGTACCGGCCGGGATCCCCGCCAGATCGATCGCAACGTTGAAGGTGCCGGGTGTGCCCATGTCCTCCGATGCCACCATCAGCGGGCCGCCGTCGAGGCCCTCCCCCGCCGGACCGTAGATCCGGTAGGTCAGGGTGTTCTCGAAGGGCGAGATGGTAATCGTGCCGGTGAGCTGAACGGAGCCGGAGACCTGCGCGCCCTCGGCCGGGCCGGTGATCGAGATCGCCCGCTCCGCCCCGCCCGGCGTGCGCGAGACGAACCGCCGCAGGATCAGCTCGTCCCCTTCCAAACGCAGAGTCTCCACCACCGGAAAATCCGGACAGCACATCGGATCCTGCGCGGCATGGATCACGGCGTCGACGACGATCCGCCCGCCGATGATCACCATCCCGTTCAGCTGAGCCCGGTCGTCGAGGAAGCGCGAGCCGGATTGTACCGGCGCGCCGCCTTGGTTGAGGACCGCCACCACGTTCATGAAGAAGCCGGTCCCGCCCATGTTCTCGGAAAGCACGATCGCCGCGTCTTCGGCACCGTCGCCGTTCAGGTCGCCGAAGGCGATCGGATCCATCAAAGACACGTGGAGGATGTTTTCCATCGATTCCGCCCGGTCGTATCTGCCGTCGACCAGCGTCACCGTCTCGCCGGATTCCGGCAGCACGTAGGTTCCGTTGCGGAGCATCTCGGCCGTCAGCGGCTGGACGGTGGGAGCCGGCGGGGCGGCCGTCCCGGGCTGCGCGGTGGGGAGAGCAACCGGGACGGTCTTCTGCACAGAGCCGCCGGGAGTGGCGCCGCCCGGCGGGAAGTTGCAGGCCAGCGCGGCGAGGATCAGGACGATGCTCAGGGATGCAATGCGGGAGTTTTTCACGGGATTCCTCCGCATCCCATCCTACCTCCCCTTGTCCCTCGCTTCCTCGGGACATTCCCCTCCTCCCTTCCCGTAGTACGGGAAGGGAGGAGGGGATAGGGGAGGTAAGATGGGGTGGCGCGTTTTCAGGGCGTGGCGGTAACCGTGGGAATCGGCGGCGACGTGGAACCGGCCGGCACCGGCGTAGCCTCGATGAAGACGATGCTGCGGAAGCCGAGCGAAAGCACAAAGCGCTGCAGGAAGGATTGGCCGTTGATCATCGCCGTCCCGAGGATCCCATCTTCCAGCGCCGCCTTGAGGATCTCCTCCTGGGCGGCTTGGCGCGCCGCGGTCTCGAGGTCCTTTACGCCCGAGGCCAGCAAGCCGGTTTCGCGGTGGTAGACGTAGGTCTTGTCTTCGTCCAGCGTGGCGACGAAAACCTCGGCGGCCGGGACCACCATGTAGACCGCGCCCCCGGCGTCGATCCGCACGTCGCCCGTTTCCAGCCGACCCAGGTCGATTCCGGCCACCACCGTGCCATGCGCCACCAGCAGCAGCTTATCTCCGAAGAGGAACCCGAACGGCCCCTGGTTTGTTTCGGCGGTAATCACTTTTTCAACGGTGTACTGGACCGTCTCCAGGCGCGAAAGCGAACGGATTTCGCGCACCACGGTGACGGGATCCGGATAGATCGTCGGGGTCGGATGGGCGATCTCCTCGATTTTTTCGGCGAGTTTGTCCGGAAGGCCGGTAATATCATTGACCGGCTTGGCGATCGCGTACGCCGCCATCCCGACTCCCGCCGCCAGGATAATCAATACCCCGGCGATTAAAACCCAGACTTGTGCCTTTGTCATAGGGTTATTATACTTCCGAAGGGAATACCATGCCAGAAAAAATCCTGATCGTCGAAGACGAAACGGCTTTACGCGAAACGCTGGCCTACACCCTGGAGCGGGAAGGTTTCGACGTGCGCACGGCGGAGGACGGGAACCTGGCCCTGGCCGCTGCGCGGGACCAGGTCCCCGACATCGTCCTGCTGGACATCATGCTGCCCGGGATCGACGGCTTCGAAGTCTGCCGCAAACTGCGGGCCGAGACTAACGTGCCGATCCTCATGCTGACGGCGCGCGAAAATGAGATCGACCGGGTGGTGGGCCTGGAAATGGGCGCGGACGATTACATCACCAAACCCTTCCACATGCGCGAACTGATCGCACGGATCAAAGCTCAGCTGAGAAGGGTGCGACTCGTCCGGGAGGAAAAAGCCCCTCCCGCATCGAAGGAGCTTCCGCCGGAGGGACCCATCCTGTGCGGCGACCTGTCGATCAACATCGCCCGCAGCGAAGTGCTGCGCGGCGGCGTTCCTCTGCCTCTCAAGCCGAAGGAATACGAACTGCTCGTGTATTTCGCCCGCCACCGCGGCCAAGCCCTTTCCCGCGAACAGATCCTGCAGCGGGTATGGAGCTGGGAATACACCGGCGACAGCCGGACGGTCGACGTCCACGTCCGCTGGCTCCGGGAAAAAATCGAAAACGACCCGGCGCACCCCGTGCGCCTGGTGACCGTGCGCAGCGCCGGTTACCGTTTCGAGGGGTAATGAGACTGCCGAACCTGCAGGCCATCCGCTGGAAGATCGCCCTTCCCCAACTCGGAATGTTCCTATCGATTCTGTTGGGATTGTTGCTGTTCCTCACCGGGTTCGTGCGCCAAGCCTACCTAGAAACGCTCACCAACCGCCTGGAGGCGGAATGCCGCCTGCTTGCCGCGAGCGTCTTGGCCTTGCGTCAGGGCGGCGCGTCGGTTTCGGAGTTGGACGCCCTGGCACGCAGCGCGGGAGGCAGCCTTGGTCTGCGGATGACGATCATCGATTCCGACGGGACGGTCTTGGGGGATTCGGAGGCGGATTTCGCGGCGATGGAAAACCACCTCACCCGGCCGGAGGTGCAGCAAGCCCTGGCACAAGGGCACGGCTCGAGCGTCCGGCACAGCGCCACCACCGGCATTGAAACGCTCTACGTCGCCGTTCCGATGACTAAGGCTGATTCCCCAGCGGGATACGTCCGCCTGGCGGTGCCGCTGGCGGAAGTGAACGCCTACGTCCGCAACCTGGAGACGACGCTGCTGGCCGCCATGGGGATCGCCGTATTCGCCTCCCTGATCTTGTCCGTCTTTGCGGCCCAGCGCACGACCCGCCCCCTGGAGGAACTCACCGAAGCCGCCAACCAGGTGGCGGACGGGCAGTTGCAAACCACACTCCTCCCGATCGGCCGGGACGAGATCGGCCGGCTGACGGAGGCGTTCAACATCATGACCCGCCACCTGCGCCTACAATTCGAATCCCTGCGGACCGAGCGCGGGAAATTGGCGGCGGTGCTCTCCCAAATGACGGACGGTATGGCGATTCTGGATCCGCAGGGGAAGATCACGCTGATCAATCCGGCCGCGCGGCAGATGTTCGGCATCGCGGAGGAGAAAGCCCTGGGAGCCACCATTGTGGAAGCCTTCCGCTATTACCAGCTGGTTGACCTCTGGCGGAATTGCCGCGACAGCGGAAAACCGCAGGCGGCGACCGTCGAACTGGCTCCGGAGGGCCTGCTCTTGCAAGCGGTGGCCACGCCGCTGGGCGAATCCCTGAGCGGATCGATCCTGCTGTTGTTCCAGGATCTGACCAAGTTGCGGCGCCTGGAAACGGTCCGGCGCGATTTCATCGCCAATATCTCCCACGAACTCCGGACCCCGTTGGCCTCCCTCCAATCCCTGGCCGAGACCATGCAAAGCGGCGCCGTCGAGGATCCCGCCGCCTCCGGCCGGTTCCTGGGCTTGATGCTGTCGGAAATTGACACGATGCATCAGACTCTGCGCGAACTGCTGGAGCTTTCCAAGATCGAATCCGGCGAACTGCCCCTGACGGCAAAGGCCGTCGATCCCGCCGCCCTGTGGAACAGTGCGGTGCGGCGCTTGCAGACGCTGGCCGAACGGAACGGTCTCACCCTCGAGAACCGAACGCCGGAGAACCTGCCCCCCGTCCTGGCGGATTCGGAGAAAATCGAGCAGGTGATGATGAATCTCCTGCACAACGCCATAAAATTCACCCCCGCCGGTGGGAGCATCGTCGTGTCCACCCAAACCGATGAGCAGGAAGGCACCTTTTCAATCCGGGATACCGGCGTCGGCGTCGCCGAGGAAGATCTCCCGAGGATATTCGAACGCTTCTACAAAGCGGACCGTTCCCGCTCCGGCGGAGGAACCGGTTTGGGGCTTTCCATCGCCCGGCACATTATTGAGCGGCACGGCGGGCGGATCTGGGCCGAGAGCGAGGAAGGGAAAGGCACTGCTTTCTTCTTCACACTCCCGATTGCCTCGGCGTCGTAAGCTCGTACCGCGGCGTCTCGGTCTCTTCCAGCTTGTTCACCACCCTCGATATTCCGCGCGCCACCACGGGAAAGCCGAAATTCACCAACAAACCCAGGTGCAACCCGGAAATACGGAGGTAAGTCAGCAATTGTGATTCAAAGACCGGGTGATTCTCCGTCGTGGCCTTGCATTCCACGATGACGATTTTTCCGACGACTAAATCCAGGCGCAACGGCACCGCCAACACTACTCCCTTGTAGCGCACGGGAAGCTCAAGCTGGCGTTCCACTGCCAAGCCGGCATTCTTCAATTCCCATTCCAAGGCCTGTTCATAAACGAATTCCAATAAACCCGGCCCGCCGAGCGTGCGGTGGACTTCGATCGCGGATTTTACAACGATTTGGCTGATCTCATTCTCGTTCATGATTCCCCCTATGATGGAATAATGTGCATTTTACCGTATAAGCCCTGGGAAGGAAAAGGGACACAAAGGCGCCAAGGCGCTGGGACGCAAAAAAATTTTACGGATTTGTCTCTTCCTTGCGTCTTTGCGTTTTTATCTTCTCCGCTTGATCAACCAGGAACGCAAAGGCGCCAAGGCGCTATGGCGCAAAAAAGAGCATCGGGGATTTGATTTTCCTTGCGTCTTTGCGTCTTTGCGTTTCCATCTTCTCCACTTGATAAACCAGGAATGCAAAGGCGCCAAGGCGCTATGGCGCAAAAAGAGCATCGGGGATTTGATTTTCCTTGCGT
>JAFGKK010000048.1 GCA_016928575.1 Anaerolineales bacterium | reverse complement strand
TATACGTCCCGGCCTGGTTGTAGGCCAGCGCCAGTTGGACGTACTCGTCCTTGGCCGGCTCGATCACCAGGAAGTTGCGCTCCTGCTGCATGAGGCTGTCGAGCAACCGGCGGCAGGTGTTGGATTTCCCGCTCCCGGTGATCCCGGTGATGAAGATGTGGCGGGTCAGCGTGTCCGTATCGACCGCATAATCCAAATTTTCGATTTCCTCCCCGCCTTCCAACAGCCGCCCGAGGTTCAGCGCGCGGGAGGGATCGTCCACACTGGGCGGGTTCAAACCGAAGGACGCCGAAAGCTGCATCGGCATGCCGGGCATTTCGCGCATCGGCAAATTCGCCAACAGGGTGAGCTCTTCCGTGTTGAGCGGCGTGGTCAGGTTCTCAAAGGCTTCCCCGAAGGGATGGCGCAGCCGCTCGCCGCTTTCCGGCGAAAACAATCGCAGCGGCGGGTGGCGAAATGAATCGAGCGAGGTTTGGATCTGCCCATCCCACAGCGGATTCAGGTTGTGGCCGCGCACCGGTTCGGAGGTGCTCTTCTCGCCGCTGACCAGCGCCTTGAATTGGGCCTGGCCCTGGGCGGCGGCTTCGCCCTGGTTGCTGATCATGTAGACCCCGACGTTCCAGCTGCCCAACGCCTTGGCCGTTTCGAAGCGCTGGGCGGTCTTCTCGAGCAGTTTGACGCATGCCTCGGCGTGCTTGTTGAGGTATTCCTGCCCGAAGGAAAGCGATTCGCCGGTCGTGGTGCCTTCGCTGGTGGAGAGGCTCGTGGACTTGCTGGTCGAATCGGATTCGCCCGTGCTCGTTCCGGTGCTGTCGCTCGTTCCCGAGGAGGGCAGTAGCTGGCTGAACAGGCCCATCATCCCAGAAAGCATGAAGGGGCCGCCGGCCGCCAGGAGCAGCGCGGAGACGCCCGCCAATCCGGCACCCTTCAATCCCTTTCCGACGCCGCCGGATTTTTCGAACATCGCGCCGAGCGATCCTTTGGAAGCGCTCTTCCCTTTGGTCTCCGAGGTGCTGGTGGAGGTGCTCTTGGAAGTGGTGTCGCTTTCCGATCTCGAAACCGAATCCGAGGTGCCGGTGCTGGTGCTGCGGTTGAGGGTGGTCTTGGTGAAGGCCTGCACTTGGCCGGAGAGGGTGTGGCAGGCGGTGACGATCTCGTTGACTTCCCGCTCGCTCATCGGGTCGGCGATCACCAGGTAGATATAGGGCTTCCCGCGCAGACCGCGCATGAAGCGGTCGAGCGACTGCGGGTATTCCTCGGCCTTCTCGCCCGTCTTAACGGAGGGGATGCCGGTGAACGCCCGCGCGTAGCGGTAGGTGGAAAGCGGCAGGTGAACCCGGTCGACGATCTGCTTGTAATCGGCGACGGATTTGACGCGCGTGCCGGGCCAGTTTGAGCACAGGAACTGCCCGAGCTGATCGGCGAAGATTTTCGGCTGGGCGTCGGGCGTGTTGGCGTTTATCCCGATGTAGATCCGGTTGCGCAATCCGTCGCTGGAAACGACGAAAAGCAGCGTGTAACGCGGATCGTGGCAGGCGGCCAGTGTGGTCTGGATCGCCTTGAAGTATTCTTTCTCGGATTCCCTGACCGGCTTGCCGACCTGTTCCACCTCCAGGAAGGCCAGATCGGACGGCGGTTGTTTCCCGCCTTCGAGCATCCGCACCGCGCGGGTATCGAACACCGGTCCGTCGAGGTAATCGCGTTCCAGCGTGAAGAGCAGGGATTTGGAGAGCGCATCCCCGGCCTGAATCAGCATCTCGGCCGACGGGGCAGCCTGGATCTCGGTCGGATCCTTGGGTGCGGGTAGATTGTTATCGGGCATGGATATTCTTCCTTGATCTCGCCCTCATCCCTTCCTTCTCCCAGCGTAAGCTGGGAGAAGGAAGGGATGAGGGGGGGTCACTTCCCGCAAGTGAACGTTGCCGCTCCGAAACGCACCTCGTCGCCCGGCTTGAGCTCGCGCGGCTCGTGTGGCGCCAGCCGTTCTTCGTTGACGAAGGTTCCATTGGTGCTGCCCAGATCCGTCACTTCCAATCGGCCTCCGGCGAGCGTCAATTCGGCGTGGAAGCGCGATACCTTCAACTCGTCCAACTGCAGGTCGTTGCCCTCGCCGCGGCCGATCTTGGTGACGCCTTGCGGGAGGGGTGTGGAGCGTCCGTCGGCGGATGTCAAATGCCATCCTCTCTCCGCCGGGGCGGGAGACTCTTGCGCCCCGGATTCCAGGGCGGATTCGAGCGGGATGATCGTATGCGGTCCGGTGTCGCGCGTCTCCGCCCCGAGTTCCAAGCCGATCCCCTGGACGACGATCTCCTCCGGATTGTCGGCCAGGACGACGTTCGGCGCGCCGAACCGTTCGCGGAGATGTCCGAGAATGGTGAACAGCTGCGACCCTCCGCCGACCAGCACCACCCGGCCGATCTCCTCCTCGCGGAGCGCCGTCGCGGCGAGCGCGTTTTCGATCAGGCTGCGGAACCGGCCGTCCAGGTTGAGCGTGACCTCCCGGAAGCGCGCCTCATCGAGGGAAATCGTCCGGCGGTAGACGGTGCCGTCGCGCATCACCAGGGTCACCGTCCGCTGCGGGACGTGGCGGAGCTGCTCGGATTGCGCCAACTGCCGGCTGAGGGATTCCTTCAATCGCTGGGCGGAGGCGCGCAGGGAAATCACCGCCGAGGGATCGTCGGCCAAGGCCGATGCCGGAATGGCCAGATCGTCGGCGATGCGCGAGGCCAGCGCGGCGTCGTAGAGCCCGCCGCCGAACGGTTCGCCGTAATGCCCGAGGTATTCCAACCTTCCGGTTCGCGGATCCACCCGACCGGCGACGATATCGGTTGTGCTTCCGCCGATGTCGACGATGCAGGTGACCTTGCCGGTCTTCTGGCTGTCCAACTGTCCGCGGTGCCGAAGGCTGAGGATCGCGCCCTCCGGTTCCGCCACGAAGCGGACCCGGGTGAATGCCGGATCGAAGCACCCGCGGACGCACTCCGCGAATTCGTCGAAGACGGCGCCGGCGTGGTCGTACTTCCAGTGAATCGGGTAGGCAAACGTGAACCACAAACGGTCGTCGAACGGAGCTGAGCGCCATTTCTCCTGGCGGATCTGCCCGAGCACGGCCCCGAGCAGCATCCGGGTGTAGGCCAAAGCCCGCTCGTGGGTGTAGCGCTTCTGGTGCGGCAGAGGGTTTTTAAGCAGGTGGGAACCGATACAGGGTTTGAAATACTCGCGGACACGTTCGCGGGCGTGCTCGTCTTCGAGCTGCTGCTGGGCGACTTCGCCGAAACTCTCCAGCGCCTCGCCTTTCGGGTCCAGGCAGATCGCCGCCGGCAGCCGCCGGTCCACGAAGCTGGTGCTCGGCGAGGGCTGGGGATCGGAAGTCAGCCGCAGGTTTCCCCCGGCCGCTTCGTACTCGGCCCGGTACAGGCGCCAGTTGGTGGCGCCGCAATCCAGGGCGAAGAGGGTCAGGGATTGGGGATTCGTCATGGTTGCGGAAGGATTATATCCTTTCTCTTCCATGAAGACCTGCGCCTCAGGCGCGGATTGCGTGCTTTTTTCCCGGTCTGTTCACGTGCGGAATCCCCTGCCTTTGCCCTTCTTTTCCGGTGAGATGGATTTTTCACGTTCCCATGCGCTGGGGGTTCGTTATGGATAACCAGGTTAAGCGTTCGTTTCTGCAGATCGGTGTTTCGGTTTGGATTTCGCCCCAAAAAGTACTAAAGTACTATTCGCTCGGCAACCGAATTATATAAACTAATTATACGACCTGACGCATCCCAAATAGCTCCTTACTCAGCTCAGGATTGAACGTGTGCAGACCGACCCAAACCGGTCGGCGCCGTCAATCGGGCGTTCGAGAAGGAGTTTTTTTATTGGAAAGGAGAAGAAAACCGCATTCTATTGCCGTGTTCCGTCCGCGAGGCATCGCCGATAGCCTATCTGTCTCCCTCCGGCGGAACCCTGTTTTGCCCTTGCCATGCATGAACCGATCGGGCGCCTATTCGCCCCAGAGAAAAGGAGATCCATAATGGACAACCCGCGTCAGGAATCCCCGGAAGTCCGCGAAAGCGTAGAAAAAACCGAAGCCGCGGAACAGCAGCGTCTTGACGACGCCACCTACGACCCCCTCACCTGCGTCGAGCAAACCGGTGATTACAGCGAGGCGGAGTCGATCCAGTCCGACTTGGTCGTACTGGTGGATGACGCCAAGGCGGCGGAGGAGGCGGTCTCGGCCGTCGCGCCGCGCGAACCCGGAGAGGCGGATGCTTCCCAGGCGGCCGCTTCCTCCGGAGAAAGCGGCGGCGCGGTGGATGCCATCCCGATCACCGTCCCCGATGTGCGCACCGAGACGGGAAAAGCCGGCACCTTGCCTGAACCACTCCCCTCGCCGGAGATGGAGGAAGTCAGCACCTTACCCGTGCCGCTTCCCTCACCGGGGATGGAGGAAGTCAGCACCTTACCCGTGCCGCTTCCCTCACCGGGGATGGAGGAAGTCAGCAC
>JAFGKK010000047.1 GCA_016928575.1 Anaerolineales bacterium | reverse complement strand
GCCAGGAGAGGGGGAAGGGGCTAGGGGATAGGGGTGAGGATGGAAAAGAGCAGGATTTCATTTCAGTATTACTGAGGCTGAGCAGATGCCATCCTGTTATATAAAAAAAGCCGCTGAATGAGTCCGACGGCCTTTTTTGCCGCCGCTGTCAAGAGGCTTTCCCAAAAGGGTCATCGGCTGCCCCAGGATCGTCATGCCCGCGTGTGTTTACCGGGGATCCAGTCGTATAAACCCTGGATCCCAGCGGATTCCACGTCGAGATGACGAGGACACGACTGCAAGGCGTCATCTGAAAACACCCTTCTTCCGCTTTTTTGGCAATCTCCTTGCCGACAAGCGCGGGAGAATAACCCCGCCCGGACTCTTTAGCACGCAGCGGCCAACTCAGCCGTTTTTCCGAAGACGCCTTTTGTATATAATGACCGCCACATCCCCCGGCCGCATCCCAAGCCGGAAGGCGAGGCCATGCGTTTGAATCGATGACCGAAAACGACGCGCTTCCCATCTGGGTTCTCAACCTGAAAAAAGACGCCCAGCGGCTTGAATTCATGACCAAGCAGCTGCGCGCGCTGAGGCTTCCCTTCACGGTCGTGGAAGCGGTGGACGGGGCGTCCCTTTCGCCCGAGGATTGGAGACAATATTCGAAGGAACGGGCGTTGAAGTTTTCCAAGCGGGAACTGGTCCCCGGCGAGATCGGATGCGCGCTCTCCCACGCGCGGATGTGGGAGCGTATCGTCCGCGAGAACCTCCCCGAAGCGCTGATTTTCGAGGACGACGTGTGGATCGGCAAAGCCCTGGCGGACATCCTGGCGCGCCGCCGCCGGCTGCCGGAGGATTGGGAGCTGGTCAATTTTTCGACCGACGCGCCGCAGGAACCTTTCGGCGAATTCATCACCGACATCTACCGGGCATCGCGCCACAAGCAGCTCCCCGACCGGGCCAGCGCCTACCTGCTCAAGCGGGAGGGGGCGAAGAAACTTCTCGATCACGCGTATCCGATCGGCCACACCGCCGATGGGCTGACCTGGAGGACGGACATCACCGGGGTGGTGTCGTACGGGATATATCCCCGCGTGGTGATCCTCAGCGGGCTCGACAGCAGCATCTGGGCCCGGGGGGAAATCCGGCGGCCCGGCTTCGCCGTCCGGAAATTCCGGGAATTCCTATCCATCGTGAAAGCGATTCTGCGGTTTTTCGGGATCACGCAATTGATAAAGAAAATCCTGAAGCTATTTTAATTTTCCTCCGCGAAGCCCGCGTCCTGACCGCTTCCCCTTGGGTTCTGCAACCGGTTTCTTTACCGCCCGAACGCACACCAACAACGGATAATCCGGATCCGATTCGCTAAGCGCACCGGGATCCACTTCCTCCGCCGCCAGCCCATAGAGGTAGGCGGCCGCCAGCCGCACGTTGCCGTAGGATTCCACCGCCACGCCTTCATCGGAAAAGGCCTCGGCGAAAAGGCGCCGCGCCGCTTGCGGGGTCATCCGCCAAAAATCGCCCCAGCGATCGGCGTCGTAGCGGCTGACCTGCGAGATCCCCGGGATGGTCACCAGGGCGGTTCCGCCGGGTTTGAGCATGCGGTGCAAGTTCGCCACAACGGCCTGGATATCATAGATCACGTGCAGGGTCTGGGTCAGCACCAGGCAGTCGTAGGCGCCCCACACCAGCCCGCGCCCGGTGGCGAGGTCCCCGATGATCGTCGCTTCCGGATTGCCGACGACGGCGTGCAGAACGTCGGAGCGGGTGACGCGGGCTCCGCCGAAACGCTCGGTGTACCCGCGGTCGGCTACCTCCAGCACGCGTCCGCGGATATCGGCCGCATGGCTTTCCAAAAAAGCCTCGATTATTCGCCGGTCGATCGGCGTGCCCCGGTCGAAGGCGAATTTCCGACTGGCCGGCCGGGCCGGCAGCGGAAGGACCCCCGCCGGCCAGGACTTCCAGCGGTTCGCCGTGCGGAAGAGGAATTGCGCAATGCCGCGCAGAGGATTGCGTTTCGCCATGGCCTCCATCCTACCGGATGAGGGAGATGAAGACAACCCCGGCCGCCTGTGGCAGGGTGTTGAACAAGGTGGAAAGGTGGTTGAGTAGCCCCGACGATTTTCCGGGGCGTATCGAAACCACCGGTAAATATCCCGGTCTCGATACGCCCGCAGAGAGCGCAGGCTACCCCGGCCCCGCTCCGGCGCCTGCCCCCTGAGCGATGAGCACCGGTGCTCTTTCGGCGCGAAGAATTCGCGAAAGGGGGAAGCGGGGCGGGGCTTGACCGGCTCTTACAACACCGGTTAGAAAATCCAATAAATCCAATAATGTCCGATGACGGCTTCCGGCTCCTCGTCCTGCAGGAAATCCGGCACCCCGAGACCGTGGTCCGCCACCAGCCAATGGCCTGCGGCCGGCGGCGCGGCGCCCGATGCGGCGCCGTTCTCGACGCGGAAAACCGCCGAGAGCAGGTAATCGAACCAGCCCATGATCCGGCATTCCCGGCAATCGGGAGCCGCCGGGGCGGAGGAATCGCTCATCCAATACTCCACCCACAGCTCGGCATCCTTGCCCTCGCCGGCCCGCCCGGCTAGGTACTCCGCCACCCGCCATTGATCGTTGTCGGCGCCGGAGTATCCTTCAGCGCGGAGCGCGTTCCACCGCTCGGCGCAGAACGGGAGGGGCAACAAGGCCGCCGCCAGCGCCGCCGTCAGAATCGCGTGGAGAAGATCCGCGCGGCGGAATCGTTCCGCCGCCCAGCGGATCCCGAGCGCCGCAATCCAGACCTGCAGCGGCCAAATGAACCAGAATCGTTCGGGCCTTCCGGGCTCCGCCAGCAGCACCAGCACCAGCCACGGCAGGCTGAAGGCGATCAGCAGGATCGCGTGGTCCGGCGTCCTCTTTAAAGCCCGGCCGGCCAGGAACCATCCCACAAACGCCCCCAGCCAGATCCACGGGGCGAATCCCCGCAATTGCTCGACGGCCAACGCCATGTTTCTTTCCAGCGATCCGTCCGCCGAAAGCAGCGCGATCCAATCCGGGTTTAAAAGAAGGTACAGGAAAAGCGCGCCGCCCGCCCCCAGCGCCAGGGGGATCCACCCCTGTTCGCGCCCGATGGCCGCGATCCGCTCCGCGGGCCGCCAGCGGCCTAGGACGCCCCACCCGAGCGCCGCCCAACCGGCGAAGAAAATCCACCACATCGCGGCGTTGAGCGTGCGGTTCGCACCGAGCGAAAACAGGTCGGTGTCGAAATTCCGGTCGATGTTTAACAAGGTCCGGCAGATGCGGTAGGCCGCCTGGTTTTTCCATCCGCCGAGCGGGTACACCACCCGTTCCTCAACCCCCGGACCCCCGGCGTAGGGCAGATAGATGTCGTTCGGTTCGTCGTTTTCGCCGGGCATCGCGGCGTAGCAGTAGATCGGATCGGCGGCGGTCGGCTCCCAGACCGTTTCCGCCGGCCGGAGCAGGAGCAGGGAAGCCAGATCGACAAATCCGCGTCCGGCCTCGAACCGCAGGTATGGGAACCACACCAGCAAGCCGAACGCGGCCGAAAGCAGAAGGCTTTTCCATCCGAGCGGCGGACGGAACGCCAGCCACAGGGCGGGAAGGACAAACAGGAAGGGTAGGATCGCCAGGTCCACGTACAACCCGAAGGCGAGGACCGCCAGCGCGGCTCCGAGCGCCCACGATTCGCGCCGCTTCACCCAGCGGATGAGGAAATATAGCGGCGCGACGATAAAGACCGGGTGGCCGACCGGCCACAGGCCGATGAATCCCAAGCGCGAGAGCGCGAACACCAGCGCGGCGGCAAGGGCCACCGCGCGTCCGGAAAGCTCGCGCGCCGCAAGGTAGAGGAAGATCAACGTGGCGTATAACAAGAGCTCGGTGCCGGCGAACGTCTGCAGGCGCGGATCGCCCGTCGACAACATCCCCGGGATCATTAAATACCAAGTCCCCGGCGGGTTGTAGGAGTTGTAGCTGGAAATTTCCCCCCGCTCGAGGAGCTTCCCGTCGCTCAGGAATTCCCGGGCGCCGTAATAATAGGGGAGCATGTCGAGGTTGAGCAGTTCCCTGCTTCGCCAACCCTGAAAATGCACAAGCAAGGTGAAGGTACCCGCCGCCAGGATCAACATCAGGTCCAACAGCACATCCCGCGGCGGAAGGATCCGCGCGCCGCGGAGGCCTTCCGGAAGACGTAACATTCTTTCGGAAAGGGGCTTCGGAACGATCGGAGTGCGGTTTTTGCCCGCAGCGGTGGATTTCATGCCGGCCTCGGTTGATCCCAAGATTTCCCCTTCTGCTTGGTTGGCGCCGTGGAAAGGCGCCCGCTTATCCGAACGGTCCGCGGTGGAGGAGGATCCGGATCCAACGTCCTTCCCGCCGGAATGCCGGATGGTGCCAAATCCGCCGCAGAATTTTCCAGCGCCAAACCAACGGATTCATTGGCCGGCCTTTCGTCACCTCTGAAAGGATCAGCCTCAGCATCTGCCGGCAAACCAGGTCCTCCGGTTCGCGGCGCAGCTTCCGTGGCAGTCCGGAGAGGTATTCGAGCAGCCAGCCCCAAAAATCCAATTCGTTCCTGCGGTGCGCCTCCGGATCCCCAAACACCTGCGCCACCGAGGATTGCCCGTGCTGGCGGTAGCGCGCCACGAAGGCCGAATCCGCCCGCACCGGAAAACTCAGGCTGAGCTTAGCCCACACCGCCATGTCGGTCCGCACTTTGCGGAACCGCTCTTCGAATCCACCGACCTTTTCCAGCGCGGACCGCCGGATGAGGGTGGCCGTCGGGCAGGGATAGATGTTGGCGTCCCGCAGGAAGGCCAGGGTCAACTCCGGAGGGAAGTAGACTCGGTCCTCGAGCGGCTCGAAGGGCTGATCCCACCCCTCCCCCGCTTTCGGATCGTTGAAAAAATACCGCACCCTGGCGAAGGTCATCGCCGCCTCGGGCGCCTCGTCGAGGATTTTCGCCTGCCGTTTGAGTTTTTGCTCCAGCCAGATGTCGTCCGCGTCGAGGAAGGCGATGAATTCCCCGCGCGCCGAACGCAATCCGCGGTTGCGCGCCGCGCTCGCCCCGTGGGCGTCGCCCGGCCCCGGCGGCAGCGCGCGGACCCGGGAAGGATCGCGGCGGGCATACTCGCGCGCGCGCGCGGCGCTCCCGTCCTCCGAGCCGTCGTCGACCAGAATCAGCTCCCAATCGGAAAGCGTCTGGGCGTAAACCGATTCCACCGCCTCGGCCAGGAAGGCATGCATGTTGAGGAACGGGATGATGACGCTGATCCGGGGGGAGGGCATGGCGGATCAGGACTCTAATATCAGCACCGTGCGCGATCCGTCGCGGCTGACATATACTTCCTCCAGCGCGCCTTCCGCGATCGGGACAAAATCGGGCGCCAGGGAGCGCAGGGAGTCGTCCACCACCAGATAGCGGCACCCGGCTTCCCGCATCGCCCGCCGCAACGCCTCGGCGTCGCCCGCTTCGTAGAACAACTGCCAATGCCCGTAGACCTCATGGTTGGAATAGACGGCGTCCGCCGCGTTGTAAGCGATCACGCATTCGCCGCGCGGAACCTGCTCGGAGAGCTCGGTCAACCAAGCCTGGTATTGCTCCTCCATCTCCCTCCGCGCTCCCCACGCGCCGTACTGATCCTTGGCGAACGCCGCCTGGGCGGAGAGCATGGCCAGCGCCGCCAGCGTCCAAACCGCGGCCGGAGAAGCCTGGTCGGATTGGATCAGCGCCTTCCATCGCGGAACGGCCGCCACGGCCCCGCCGGCCGCCACGGCCAGCAGGACGGGAAAGAGCATCGCGAAGAAACCGGGGCGGTAGGAGGCCAAGCCGTACCCGAGAAGCGGCAGACACCACAAAGCCGCCAATCCGCACACCGCGCGCTTTTCACCGTTCCACAGCGCCAGCGCCCCTCCGGCGGCCAGAAAAAGGAACATCGCCCCGCCCAGGATGCTGTAGGCGTCGTTGAACATCCGCATTGCGTTGGCCGCCGTCCGCGGAAGGCGGGCGAGAAACGCGCCGGGGTTGCGGGCGATCGCCCGCAGGACGCTGTTTCCATTTTCCTCGGCCGTCCCGTAGAGGTCGGCCGAACTGGGCGACGGGATGACTTCGTAGCGGTCGGTATACAAAAAGTTGTGCCCCTGTTCGAACGCCAGGTAGCTCCGCTGCCCAATCTGCGGATCCCAGGAGCCGCGGACGATTCCGAACAGGAGGAAATACGCCAGAACCGGCCCGAGAAAAGCGACGCCGAAGGCCAGCGAGTCGCGCGCCGCGGGCTTGTTTCTTCCCCTGAAAAACCAGACGCAGAGAACCAGCGCCGATCCTAAGATCACGCCGTCCAACCGGGCGAGCGCCGAGAATCCGATAAGCAAGCCGGCGGCGGTCCAGCGCGCGCCCGAGATCCGGCGGACTCCCTGCCGCTCGGGGATCCATCCGGCGATCAGGACCGCGAATGCCAAGCCGGCCAGCGCGGAATACAGCGAATCCGCCGTCACCATCAAGGCGGTCGTCACCGGACGGGCGAAGGCGGTGATCGCCATCGCCGCCCAGCCGCATCCACGCCCGCCGACGGCCCTGCCCGCGATCCCGGAGGCGGCCATGATCCCGACCAACAACAGAACCCTGCGGATCATGGAAACGTACCCGAGCAGCATGTGGTCGCGGGGAAAGAAGAGGTACAGGATCCCGTTGAGGATTCCGGACAGCGGCCCGCTTCCCAGGGGCATCAACGCGCCTTGCTCCACCAACCGGACCCCGTCGAAAAGGTATCCGCTGTCGTCCAATCCCGGAAACCGGTCGGTGAGGACCGGCAGCTGGCAGAGGATTCCGAATATCAGCAGGCCGAGGGTTATCAGGGCTTCCGATCCGCGCCAGGAGGATGCGGAAGAACCGGTTTGCTTGGCCTGGGATTTCGCCATAGATCGACCCTTCCTATCGGGGTTTCCGGGCTCAGCCGGGCTTCCACCGTTTCCGCCCGAGGACCCACACCCGCATCAGGTCGGGGAAGGTCCGGATCCGGCGGCGGAGGATGTCCGCCGAGTAGGCACGGACGATTCTTCCATCCGGGCGGACGCGATGGGTGGCGTCCGGAGTTCCGTAGAGGTACCGTTCGTAGCTGGCGAGGGCGAAATTGCGTTTGGCTTCCTCGCCCGCATACACTCCCCGTTGTCCGCCGGCGTGGTGGCCGTAATCGTGATTCTGGTGTACCGCCAGGATAAAATCCGAGCCGTTGACCGCGTCCATCCGGCGCGCCAGACACCAGAAAACGATCCAGTTGTCCCAGGCCGGCCGCCCGATCACGATCGGAGGGAACTCCGCCAGCCCCGCCTCCCCGCCCCAAGCCCCTTTGGGGAACATGAAATAATCCAGCGCCGATTTTATCGCCGGCTTTCCGTGCGCGCGGGCATGCGCCTCGAGCCGGGTTTCCCAATCCGGGCCGGAAAAATCGAACGGTTCGCGCAGGTCGGTGTCCCACCGCCGGCCGAACAGCATGTAAGGCCGGGGCCACGACGCCAGCGCCTGCGCCGCCCGGATCAAGCGGCCGGTGAAAAGGATGTCCGCATTGGCGTAGAGCAGGACCGGGAAACGCGCGTTGGCTTCCGCCACCGAAAACATCGAGCGGAGCAGCGGGGTGCCGAATTCGCTCCGTTCCACATCCGGGATCAGCCGCGCGCCGAACTCCCGGGCGGCCTCCGCGCTCCCCTTTTCCTCGCCGATCAGCAGAACCTCGCAAGCGGGCCGCAGCCGCCGCCAGCAGGCGATGGTGTTGCGCTGCGTGACGGCCACCGCGTCCTGAAACGGCTTGGTCGAGGTGAACAGGGTGATCATGTCGGCCGCGGGGCTTCCTGCTCCCCGGGAAGGTTCACGCCCACGGGCACGTACTCCGTCTTGGCGCGCCAGGCGGTCGGTGCGATTCTCCAACAGTCGATCAGCACGGTTCGCTTCCCGGAAAACGCGCCCTCCGGGATCCCCGAAAATTCCTTCCATGGGATGGTGATGACGACGACGTCCGATTGCCGGACGCAGTCCTCGGCGCTTCCGCAATATCGGGGCCGGTCGCCCAACACCACCCGCGCCGCGTCCATCGCCATCGGGTCGTAGACCAGCATTTCCAAGTCCTCTTCGAGCAGCTGCTGCGCCAGCAGCACTCCCTGGCTTTCCTCGATCACGTCCGTGTCCGGCTTGTAGGAAAGGCCGAGGATCCCGACCTTCGCGCCGGGTTGGATGTAGCGCTTCACCAGGTCCGCCAGGCGCCTCACTTCGGCCCGGTTCTGGGCGTCGGTGGTCTCGGCCAACGCCGCCTGCAGTCCCAACCCGCGCGCCAAGGCGGCCATCGCCTTGTTGTCGCGCGGGAAACAGGGGCCGCCGTAGCCGTTCGCGCCCTTGAGGTATTTGATCCCGATCCGCGTGTCGCGGGCGATGGCCGCGGTCACCGTGTCCACGTCGCCGCCCGGCAGGCGCTCGCAAATGCGGGCCAGCATGTTGGCGTAGGTGATCTTGGTGGTGACGTAAGTGTTGACGGCCAATTTGGAAAGCTCGGCGTTGGCGAAGTTCATATGGGCGACGTGCGGCCCGTTCTCGCAAACCTTTTGGTAGAAAGCATCCAGGATCTCCCCCGAACGCGGATCCGATTCGCCGCAGAGGATAAAATCCGGGTTGAGAAAATCCCGGATAACGCTGCCCAAGGCGATGAACTCCGGGCTGTAGCACAGCCCGAAATCCTTCCCGGCCTTCCTGCCGGAATGTTTTTCCAGGCATTCGCGGATCGGGCCGCCGGTGGATCCCGGCATCACCGTGGCGGTGACGACCACGACCGGAAAATCCTCCCGCTTTTTCAATCCGCCGCCGATCGATTCGCAGGCCGAGAGCACATGGCGGATCGAGAATCCCCCCTTCGGCTCGCTCGGGGTCGGGACGATGATGAACACGATTTCGGATTCCGCGGCGGCGGCTTCCAGATCGGTCGTCGCGGAGAGCCGTTCCTTCCCGCGGCGGAGGTACTCGGCCAGGTCGGTTTCGTTGACCGGCGGCTCGCCGCGGTTGATTTTCTCCACCTTCGTAGAATCCAGATCCGCCCCGACGACGGCGACGCCGCGGGCGGCGACGGCCGCCGCCATCGGGGATCCCAGTTTCCCCAGCCCGATCACGGCCACCTTTTCCGGGACATGTTGCACGGACTTCATGCGTTCTCCTTATCGTTTTTCCTGGCCAGGATTGCCGCAAGCCTTCTCCGCACCCAAGCCGGAATTCGGGCGATCCGCCGCTCCGCGGACTCCGCCCAGCGCGCCCTCCGGGAAATCGCCGGCAGCATGAAGCGTTCGCGCTTGCGGTGTTCCGGATCGTCGATCTTCGCGATCCGGCCGCCGGCCAGGCGGTGGGTCGCATCAAGTACGTTGAACAACCGGAAGGAGCCTCCGGCCAACTGCTCGTTGCGCTCCGCCTCCGGCCCCTTCCACACCCCTTCCGCCCCCTGCGGGTGGTGATTGTACCCGTGATTTTGATGGACCGCCCAGATGCCCCGGGTCGCGTCGATCACCGGGGCGCGGCGCCGGCGGGCTTCGAGGATCAGCCAGTTGTCCCACATCGTCCGCCCGATGGCGAAGGGGGGGATCGCCTTCCACAGCCCGGGCCGGAAGATGAAATAATCGATCCCGGTTTCGGCGTGCAGGGATCCCTGCCGCTCCACCCGGCGCCGGAGCTTTTCCTCCCAGGCCGGATCGGAATAATCGATTGCCTCTTTCACATCCAGGTCCCAGCGCCGGCCGACGGCCAGGAACGGGCCCTCCACCGCCGACAGGGTCCGCACCGCATCCACGAAGTCGCCCCCGAGGATGATGTCGGCGTTGATGTATCCGAGCAGCGGCCTCGCCGCAACGGTTTCCGCGCGGCGGAAGAGGTCGTCGACCCGCGGTGTGCCGAATTCGGTCCGCGCCACGTCGGCGATATGGTCGATGCCCGTCCGGCGGGCGAAGGAATCCACCCCGCGTTCGCCCCCGAAGAGCAGAATCTCCGCCGCCGAGCCGAGCCGGATCCAGGAGCCGACGGCGTTTTCCTGCAGCAGGGCGAATTCCCCCTCCATCGCCTTGGGGACGGCGAACAGCGTGATCATGGATTCTCCAACCGGGCGGTGAGGCACAGATGCCACCCGAATCGCCGCTCCAGCAGGCGGAACACGGCCGGGGGCAGGATCCGGAAGTACCAATTCTTAACATAGCGGTAGTTCACATAATCCGCGATCCGGTACGGAAAGATGTGGTCGACGAACATCGACTCCACCCGGAACCCGCGCAGCAGCGCCCGCGCCCCGGCCGGGGTGTAGGTGTAGGTCACCGGACAGCCCGTTTGGGCTTCGGAATTCCGCGCCACCAGCTCGTCGAGCTTCCAGAAGGCGCCTTTGCCTTCCGCCAGCAGGATCCACAGCACCTTCCAGGATTTCCGGTGATACACCATGAGCTTGAGTTCGCTTTCCGGGCGGACGAAATGATCGCGGATCTGCCCGATCACGCGCTCCGGATGCGGGGTGTGGTGGATCACGCCGAAGGAGTAGACCAGGTCGTACGGCTCGGGCCGGATCGATTCCGCCAGCCGTTCGGCGTCGGCGGTCCGGAAGGTGATTTTGTCCGCCAGCCCGAAAACCTCCGCCCGGCGCCGCGCCAGTTCCAGCGACCTTTCGGAAAGATCGACCGCGGTCACGGCGGCGCCGGCGCGCGCGAAGTTGATCGTGTCGGTCCCGATCCCGCAGCCGATCTCCAGCACGCGCTTACCGGCCCAGCGCGGGAACTCCGCAAAGCCGGGGATGTGCGGTTCGACCAGGTATTTGCGGGCCTCGACCTCTTCGAAATATCCCCGCGTTCCCGCCTCGCGCGGGGAATGGCGGATGTTGCACGGCCGCGCGTTCCAATACGCGCGCACCTGGGAGATGTTCTTTTCTCGAAAGAGCTCTTCCTGTTTCATTCCTCTCCTATGCGCACCACGATCATCCGCCGCTCCGGTTCCCCCGGGCCCCAAAGGATCGCCTTCTCCCCCCGGTAGAGCAGCACGCCGTCTCCGGCGCCGACCAGCCCGAGGTAATCCCCGGCCGCGATCCTTTCCGCCGTGTCGAAATTCGCGAGGAAGAAAATCTTCTCCCGCGCCAGATATTCCCGCAACGGATCGATGTCCGCCAGGCCGCGCACGAATAAAAGGTGTCCGACCAACTCCTTCGCGGCGAACTGCGGGGTGTTGGCCAGCCCGTCGAGGTTGATCACCCGGTAAGTCTCGCCGAAATACCCGATCAGCCCGGCGCTGAAAGAACCGACCCTCGTCCCCGGCGGAAGATTCGCGTTCATCCAGCCGGCCGCGTCGTAGGCCGCCTGCTGGGAACCGTCCGGGGCGGCGGAGTATTCGCGCGGCAGAAGGTCCGACCAAACCCGGATCAGGCCGGCCGCCATCAACAGCGCGGCGGCGGTGGCGTACGCCGCCCGGACATATTTTGCGCCGGAGCCTTTGGCACCGGCAATCCCTTCGTAAGGCCAACCCGCCAGGCACACCGCCCCCACGATCATCGCCAGCGTCTCCGGCACGGCGTACCAGATCCCCCACAGCAGGTATTCCGGCATCAACAGCCAATTGGCCAGGAAATTCGCCGCCGCGGATAGCAGGAGCACCCCGACGACGGCTCCCGCCGCCCGGCTTGGAGAGCGCAATTTTAGCAAAACCCACGCCGCCGCTCCGATCCCGAGCGCCGCCAACGCCAGGACCTTGATCCGGTAATCCATCCGCCCGAGAAACGGAAAAATGCCGGTCCAGGATCCGAAGGCCAGATCCGGAAGCAGGCCAGTCAGATAGGAGAGCGCGGCTTCCTTCGTTGGCAGGATCAGCAAGTCCGGCCGCTCGAGGAGGATCCGTTCCGCCTGCGGAACGATCGTTTCGATCCAAGCCGGAGGGATCCAGGGAATCCGGCTTTCTAAGAACAGCGCCAGCGCCGCGCGAGCGCCAAACAGCTTGGCGGTCCCGCTGTTGGGGAACACCGCCCCGAAGGAGAGTTGCGCGTACAGGCACCAGACGGCGAGGACCGCTCCCATTGCCGCCCCGGCCGAGAGCATCCTTCGAAAGCGCTCGCGGCCGGTTCCGGCTCCCTGCCACCACGCCACCGCCAAGAGTATAAGCGCGGGGATGAGTGCGTTGATCCGGCTTAATACCAACAATCCGAGAACGATCCCCTCCCGCCATGCGACGCGCGGCGGCCGCTCCGCGATCCGCAGGATCCGGTGGCAGGCGAAAACCAGCAGGAAGGCGAAGAGTGCGTTTTCCTTTCCGGTAATGAACGCGCCCAGTAGGGAAAAGTTCGCGGTCCACAGTAGCGGCGCAAGGACCGCTGGCCAGCCCTTCAGCCATTGGCGGGCCAGGAGGAACAGCATCCAGCCGGTCAGGCAGAAAAACAATCCGCCCAGCGCCACCGCGGCCCGCAGGAAGAAAAGCTTGTCCGGGGAAAGGCGGGCGAGCGCGGCCAGGACGATCATCCACAATGGTTGGAAGCCGTAGGTCGGGTTCTCGCCGTCGAAGGTGAACACCCCGCCGCGCGAAAAATTCCACGCCGGCTGGAGATAATAATAGGAATCATCCTGCAGGCGGTTGCAGGCCGGTTCGCGGATGTCGGATCCGAAGGCGTACGCCAGAACCGCGAGGAACACCGCCGCGCAGACGGCGGCCGCCGCCGTTCGGGGAAGGTCCTGCAAAAGCCGATCCCATCCCGCCGCGATCCGCCGCATCGCATCACCCTTGGGGTGGGATCTCCGCCTGGGGCCGGAAGAAAGCCCGCATCCGCCGGGCGAACTCGGCTCCGTCCCAATCCCGCACCAGGCAGCGCGGCAGCCAGAACGGATCGCTTTCCGAATCGACCGGCGCCGGAGTGTTCGCGCACGCCAGTTCAAATCCCGCTTCGCGCGCCAGCCGCACGGTCTCGCCGCTGACGTCCCACGGACTTCCGTACGGATAGGCGAAACTGCGCGCGGGCTCTCCGGCGGCGGATTCCACCATTCGCTTCCCGGAGAGAATCTCCTCGCGCTGGGCGTCCACCGTCAGGCGGTTCAGCGCCGGATGGTTGCGGGTGTGGGCGCCGAATTCGAGCGTCCCTTCGGCGGCCGCCTTGCGGATCTCCGCTTTGGTCATTCCGCGCCGCGCGCCCGCCGGCGGCGAACCGGCTGCCTTGCGCAGGGCCGCCAGCGCGCCGCGACGCTGTTCCGGCGTCGCACCGCGCAAAAGATCGAACCACTCACGGTAGCACCGGTGGCGCGGCGTGGGATCCTGCGGGCTTTCGACGTTCCAATTCCAATAACCGCCGTCGGGCGCTTTGGGAAGGCGGGCCCAATTCCCCAAATCCCATTCCCGCATCCCGCCTGCGAAGGCGACCCGCAGGCGCCGCGGGAGTCTCGGCGCCAGCAGCAGGATCTCCTCCAACTCGTCATAGAAAAACGGCGTCCCCTCCAGGGAGGCGCCGGCGACGAAGACCGTCGCCTGCAGTCCATGCCGTTTCAGAAGCGGCGCGGCCGCCTGCCGGTTGTCGGCGTACCCGTCGTCGAATGTCAGGGCCACGGTGCGGTCCGGCAATTCTCCCTTCGCCGCGGCGGCGGCCAATTCCGCCAGGCCCAGCGGCCGATATTCCCGGCGCAGGATTTCCAAATGCGATTCGAAACGCCCCGGGGAGACGCATAACCGCAGCGGATCGATCGGCGGCGCGGCGATCCGGTGGTAGAGCAGGATCACTCCTCGCGGCCGGAAGGCCATCCGGGCCGTCCGCAGAAGCGGACGCGCGCTTCGAATCCAAGCCCGCACGCGCATGGCTAGGCCCGTTCGATGCGGAGGCCGCACGGCAGGTTGAGGATCCCCTGCCATTCATCCTGCGGATGCGAAGAGGGCGGAAGGGTGACGATCAATTCCGGATTTGCCCACCAGTCGTCGAGCAGGCGGCGGCCCTCCCGCTCATAGAACGAGGCATGCAGTTTGTAGACCCCGGGCTTCAGCGGCAGCATCGGCAGGGAGTAGACCAGCGCATGCCGCCCCGGCTCCAGAGCCAAATCGCCCCGCCCCCCGTCGTACGAGGCGCCGGACCAGATCAGCCTTCCCTCGTGATCGAAAATCTCGATGCCCCCGTAGCCGGCCGCGACCGACTCGCGCACGTCGAGGACCAGCCGGAAATCCACCGGGCCCAGCTCGGCGACGGCGTGGGCTTCCCCTTCGGCCGCGCCTTCGCGGGACCAGGAGAGATACCGCGCCCTGTAAGCCGCCGCCTCGCGCGCATCGACGCCGGACCCTCCCGATCCAAGCGACTCGCTTTCGTAGCGCGCCACCACTTCTCCGGTCGGCCCGAAAGCCCTGATCCGTCCGGCTTCCATCCAAATCGTCTGGGTGCACAGCCGGCGGATGGCGGTCATCTGGTGGCTGACGAATATCACCGTGCGGCCGGTCTGGGCCACGTCGTTCATTCGGTTCAGGCAGCGGCGCTGGAAGGAAAGGTCGCCCACCGCCAGCACTTCGTCGACCAGGAGGATGTCCGGGTCGAGGTGCGCGGCGACGGCGAACCCCAGCCGGACGTACATCCCGCTCGAGTAGCGCTTGACCGGCGTGTCGAGGAACTCCTCCAGTTCGGAAAAGGCGACGATTTCGTCGAAGCGGCGGTCCACCTCGGCGCGCGTCAGTCCGGTAATCGCCCCGTTGAGGTAGATGTTTTCCCGGCCGGTCAGCTCCCCGTGGAATCCGGTCCCCACTTCAAGCAGGGCGGCGACCTTGCCGTACAGCTCGGCGGTCCCCTCCGTCGGATCGGTGATGCGCGAGAGGATCTTCAACAGCGTGCTCTTGCCCACCCCGTTGCGGCCGACGATTCCGATCACCGAGCCGACCGGGATATCCAGGGTGAGGTCCTTGATCGCCCAGATATACTTCCGCCCTTCGGGGGAGGCCTGCGCCTTGCGCGGCCCCGCGCTCAGGCGGTCCCCGATCCATCCGCGCAGCGTTCCGCCCGTCGGCAGATACGAGCCGATGCGGTAGCGTTTTCCCAGCCCGTGCATCGCAATGGCGATCGGGGTTTCGGTCACAGGATGTCCACCATGGTGCGCTGGACGCGCAGGAACATCATCACCCCGCTGAGGAACACCGCCAGCGCCACGCCCGAGGAAACCCAGATTTCCGGACCCGGCGGAGTCGTCCCCAACAGACACCAGCGGAAGCCGGCCAGCACGCCCGCCATCGGGTTGAGCGCGTAGACGTTCCGCCAGCTTTCCGGGATCGATTGGCTGGAGTAGATGACCGGGGAGGCGTACTGCCACAGCGACACCAGGAACGGAACCAGCATTTGGATATCGCGGATATACACGTTGATCGCGCCGAGCCACAAGCCGAACCCGAGCGCGGTCACCAACAGAAGCAGGAGAAAAGCCGGGATCAGCAGGAGCTTGGCCGTCAGGCCGAAGCCGAAGGCCAGTATCAAACCCAAAAGGATGACGAAGGCCACGGTGAAATCCACCAGGCGGGCGCCCGCGCCGGCCAAAGGGATCAACAGGCGCGGAAAATACACCTTGCTGAGGATTCCCGCGTTGGCGGTCAGGCTGGTGGCGGTGCTCCCGAGCACGGCGGAGAACAGCGACCAGGGCACCGTGGCGGCGGAGGAAAACGGCGTATAGGCGATGTCGTTGTCGGTGGGAACTTTAAGGAACTCCCCGAAGATCACCGAAAACACCACCATCTGCATGAACGGCTGGAGAACCGCCCAACCGACCCCTAAAATGGTCTGCTTGTAGCGGACGCGGATGTCCCTTAAGGCCAGGAACCAAAGCAGTTCCCGCCGGCCCCACATCTCGCGCAGGTTGAGCGCTTCCCAGCCGGTGCGGGCGCGGATGCGGGTGACGGCCAGGTTCCGCGGACGCGATTCGTCCATCATCCGCCCTTGCGCGCGGCCCGTGCGGAGAGGTACCAGTCGACCGTCCGGCGCAGTCCCTCGTCGAAGGATATCTCCGCGGAGAAGCCGAATTTTTCCTTCGCCCGCGTGACATCCAGCAAGCGGCGCGGCTGTCCATTCGGCTTGCTGGTATCCCAGGTGATCTTTCCGGTGTACTCCAGAATCCCGGCCAATTTATTCACCAGATCCTTTATCCGAATCTCCTGGCCGGATCCCAGGTTCGCCGGGAGGGAATCGTCGTACCGCTCCACGGCCATCAGGATCCCACGAGCCGCATCCTCGATGTAGAGGAACTCCCGGGTCGGGCTGCCGTCGCCCCACATCACCACCTCCGGCGATCCGGATTCCTTCGCCGCCAGGCACTTGATAATGAAGGCCGGGATGACGTGCGAGGTTTCGAGGTTGAAATTGTCGCGCGGGCCATAGAGATTCACCGGCAGAAGCACCACCGTGTTGAAGCCGTATTGCTGCCGGTAGGCCTGGGCCTGGACGATCAGCATCTTCTTGGAGAGCCCGTAGGCCGCGTTGGTCTCCTCCGGATATCCATCCCAGATTTCATCTTCCTTGAAAGGAATCGTTTTCGGCTCTTTGGGGTAGGAACAGACCGTCCCGATCGCCACGACCTTCTTCGCCCCCGCCTTCCAAGCCTCGTGGATGATATTGGTCCCCATCATCATGTTTTCATAGAAGAATTCCGCGGGGTACTTTTGGTTCGCGCCGATCCCGGCCACCCGCGCCGCAAGATGGATGATCACTTCGGGCTTGACTTCGCCCATCAGCCGCCGGACCGACTGCGTATCGGTAAGGTCGACTTCGTTGATAGTCGGCGCGAAAATGTTGACCGCTCCCTTCGCCCGCAACTGCTCCATGACGAACGAGCCCAGGAAGCCGGCTCCGCCGGTGACCAGAAACCGCGTTTTATCCCATTCCATGTTTCATCTCCGAAAAACCGGGTAAGGATTTTCCTCATTCCCAGACCGATTCTACTCCAATCCCGGCCGGGAATCCGAAGCCTTGGCGTTCGCCTCTCCAGCCGCGCGCATCCATACCACCGGCAAAGCGATTCCCATGCAAAGGTACGCGATAAAAATATATTTCGGATAATAACCCGTGACATTATAAAAAAGGTGCGGCGCCAGAAAGACGCATGGCAAGACCAGGACTGTCCACTCCCTCCAAGCCCGCCGCAGGAGCGAGTGCCCGGATGCGATCAGCCAGCACGCAAGCAGTACGGCCATGGCGGCGAGCATCGGCCTCTGTGCCATCGGAACCCAATCAAGGAGGAAGATCGCTTTCATCTGTGCGGCGACCGCCGACGCCGCTTCCGGATCTCCCCGGAAAAAGGAAAGCCATGCGGCGGGAGGCAATGCAAGAAAGACGGAGGAGGTGGAATCCCAGGTGAAGGGGACAAAGGTGCGTCCGAATATCAGGTTGTGAAGAAGTGGAAGCGATCCAACCGCTGAGGCACCCACAAGGGCGGCCGTGAGAAGCCTCCATCTGCGCCATCCGATGCGGACCGCCGAGACCGCCAACAACCATAACACCGCTGGCAGTTGGTTGACCCGGATCGATGCGGAAAGCGCTATGGCCAGGCACCCCAAAACCGTGCGGATCCCCACCGGTCCGGTCAACATCCATGGCAGGGCAACCATCAAGAGAATCCAAGTCGGATACTCCGACAGCCCCGCCCGGACGGCGCCGGAGACATACATCCCCCCCAAAAGAAAGATGGAGGTCATCACCGCGAGCAAAACCCCCTTTTTCCATTTTGGTAAGGCAAAGCGGCGAGTCGTGTGGAAAAGCCAGGCGCCCGCCCCCCAATAGGCCGCCAGCGGGGGAATGGACGAAAAGGTATTGGCATCCCCGAAGAAGAGATGCTCAAGGAACCGCACATACCGGTACATCGGTTGAAAATAAAAGACCGATTCTCCGGCCCGCAAGCTTCCCGTGGCCAAAATGGAAAAAGCTTGCGATTCATATTGGAGGGGATCATTCCCGGCGGACCGCAGGAGAACCTGCCCAAAACCGGAGGACCATGCGACGAGGACGGCGAAGGCCGCTGCGAGTACGCAGAAAAACACGGAAGGTGGACGGAAAGGGCGGACCGCCACATGGACGATGACCATCCCTGTCAAGGCAAGCGCGATGGCCGTCTCGGCGAGAAGCACCGGTAAAGGAATCCAGGAAAGGAGGGCCAATCCGGCGGTAAATACGGCGAGCACCATACGGTCTGCCCGCACCGACACCCATACCGCAAGAAGGCCCGAAAGCATCCAGAGGAGAATCCCCCCGTCCGCGAGCAGGCCGAGGAAACGCCATCCCGCTCGCGCATCACGGGCGGAAAGGGGGACTCCCGGTTCGCCCGCCGCCGAGACCTTCACCGTTGCGCGCGGCCCCCAACTCTCCGGGTCCTGCCCGCTGCGTGATCCGTCGTCAAACACGTACTCGATTTGCAAAAGCGATTCGGATTGAGGCGGTTCGACCTCCACTGTGCCCAATCCGGCGTAGGACGGCGGCAGCAACACGCGGACGTCGCCCCAGACAATTTCCCCCTCGCCCACATAGTCCACGCGGATAGCTTCCCCAGGCGCAAGGTCCGGATACCCGCTCCAGGATGCCGCGATCGGTATCCTGGACCGAAGGATATTTCCCGGCTCCCATTCGAGGTAGTCATAGCGGTTTGTGTTGAGAAAGGTCAAATTCCACCCTTCCTCCCCGAACCAAATGGCCTTATCCAGACGGGTGGCGGAAAAACGGTCGAAGAGGTTTTCGTAGGACGGCTCGCATTGCCGGAAGGGAAGGGATTCGTGGGTGACGGTCGTCGGCTCGGCCGGTGACCGGTAACAAGCCGCAAACCCGGATTTTTCTCCGGAGGCGAACAACGCCGTCTTGAAGACGATCAGAAACGCGAGAAAAATCCACCGTAGCTGCGGACGGATATTCCATCGGCCCCAAAAATCCGCCCGGATGCCGCGAAGTTCCGGGAACAAGAAAAAAGCAACCGCCAACGCCAACGCCGAGAATTCCGGCAGGTTGCTTAAGGGAAGACCGTCAAAGAACTGCAGGTTGGTGGAAGGAACGCAGAGAACGGCAAGAAATCCCAGGCTGAGAAGTATCTCCTGCAGCATGATGGTTATTACGCCGCCTCCTTGCCGCCCGCCATCTTGCGGCGGAGGGTTTCGCGGTCGGCGTCGACCATGATCCGCACCAGGTCCTTGAAGGTCGTCTTCGGCGCCCAGCCGAATGCCTTCTTCGCCTTGGCGGAATTCCCGATCAGGTAATCCACTTCGCTGGGGCGGAAGTAGCGCGGATCGGTCTCGACGTGCTGCTTCGGATCCAGTCCGGCGCAGTGGAACGCTTCGTCGAGGAATTCCCGCACGGTATGGGTTTCCCCGGTGGCGATTACGAAGTCGTCCGGCGCGTCCTGCTGCAGCATCCGCCACATTGCCTCGACGTATTCCGGGGCGTACCCCCAATCGCGGCTGGAATCCAAATTCCCCAGAAACAGCTTTTTCTGAAGGCCGGCTTCGATGTAGGCGACCGCCCGGGTGATCTTTTTGGTGACAAAGGTCTCCCCGCGCCGCGGGCTTTCGTGGTTGAACAGAATTCCGTTGCAGGCGAACATGCCATACGCCTCGCGGTAGTTGACGGTGGCCCAGAAGGCGTACACCTTGGCGCAGGCGTACGGACTGCGCGGGTGGAAGGGGGTGGTTTCCTTCTGGGGAATCTCCTGGACCTTCCCGTACATCTCGCTCGAGGAGGCTTGGTAGAACCGGCACGGGAGTCCGATCTCGTGGATCGCATCCAGCAGGCGGACCGCGCCGATTCCGGTGATGTCGCCGGTGTACTCCGGCATGTCGAAACTCACCTTCACGTGGCTTTGCGCGGCCAGGTTGTAGACCTCGTCCGGCTTGATCTGATGCAGGAGTTTCGTCAGGTTGGTCGAATCCGACAGATCCCCGTAGTGCAGGAAGAGCTTCACGCCGCGGACGTGCGGATCCTGGTACAGATAATCGATCCGGTCGGTGTTGAAGGTGCTGGCGCGGCGGATCAGGCCGTGCACTTCGTACCCTTTGTGGATCAGGAATTCCGCGAGGTAAGATCCATCCTGTCCGGTGATGCCGGTGAGAAATGCCTTTTTCGGCGCCACGTTGTCCTCTCCGTTTTTCTACTGTCCGTCGGACAGCCGGTATATCGTCGCATACTCGTCCCGGTAGACCGGTTCCCCCAACTCCGCCAACTCCGCCCCGTGCACCAGGACGTAGACCGGGACGCGGTTTTGCAGGACGTACTCGCTCCGCAGGGCTTTCTCCCACACCGTTCCGTCACCCAGCGATTCCCACCAGTCGGCCAGGGTTTGCGGGTTGACAATGTTGAGGTCGCGCACCGCGTGCAGGACATGCCCGAGTTCGGCCGGATCCACGAACCGCATCCGTTCCAGCAGGTGAATCCGGTTCGAATCCTCCGGCATCCCGATCTCCACCACCAGCGCGTCGGCGGGCAGGTTTTCGTTGGCCCAATAGAGGTAAGCGAGTTGCGGCGGCAAGCCTTTCATCGGCGGGATCAGGTGCGTGTCGCCGTCGGCGAAGGCGTAATCGACGGGGATGGGCAGGGCCAGGAAACCGTTCTCGAATCTCATGACCTCGGCCGCCGCCCTGCGCGCGAAGCCCCACCATTCCACCGCGGCGGAGAAGATCTGCGCGACCGCCAGCAGGGCCAAGCCGTAGCCCAGCGCCGCGCGCTGGATCCGCCGCCACGGGAATCGCCCGGCCGCCTCCAGCGCCTGCGCCGCCCCCAGGACGATCGCGATCTGCGCCGGGATCATCCCGCGCAGCGCGAAATTCGTGTGCTGCAGCAGAAAGGCGATCGGAACGTAGACGGCCGGATACCACGCCAGAAAACTCCGCCAGGGCGCAGGCCTTTTCCCCAACTGCCGGAAAAACCACGCGCCATACAGCGCGAACGGCAAGCCGATTTCGATCAGCAGAACCACTCCCGCCACCAGCGGAAACGCCAGCAATGTGAGGGCTTGGTCGATGACGACGCTTCGGACGTAGGCGGTGCCCGTCGCCGCTTCCAGGATGACCGCCCGGAACTCCCCCCAGCGCACGGTTCCGGTTTGGCCGAGGGAAAGTGCGATCTGAGAACCGGTCAAGACCAGGAAGAAGGCTGCCAAACCGAGCACGCCGAGGAGCCCGCGCCCCTTCCGCAGCGCCCGGCGGTGGAGGACCGCCCACACGATCCCGCCCACGACCGCCGAGAGGAAAACGAACGCGCTGGTGCCGAACATGAAGGCGGCCGCAATCACGGCCAGTATTCCGCGGACAAGCAGGCGGCCGCGTACGTTCCGCCAAAGGATCAGCAGGAACACAAAGGCCGTCGCCCCGGCAACATGCTGGGGTTCGGTGACGAAATTGGTTAGCAGGGCCGGGATCTGAACCTTCGAGACCAGCGCCGGAGAATAGCTTTGCCACCATTCGTGCGAAAGCAGGCTCGGTCCGGTGAAGAAATCGAACCCGCCCGCCAGCGTGAGGAAAATCAGCGCGAACCATCGGGCCTTCGGCGAGCGCAGGTTCATCCGCAGAAAGGCCAGCAGCGCCGAAAGAAACACCAGCAGGTTCAGCGCCGCATGCACGTTCAGCAGCCGCAGGATCGACCGCCCGAGGGCCGGCAGTCCGGCCAGCACCGCCGGATAGATCCACGACCAGTAGTAATAGATCAGCGGAACATCCGGAAAGAGGTAATGCCTCGGGGGGATTCCGCCGCGGGCGATCGCGGTCGTCTCGGCGATGTGCCAGTAGGTGTCGGTTGTGACGGCGGTGCTGATTTCCCCTCCGTTGAGAATCATGTGGATGCGGGGAAGGGCGGCCAGCCCCGTGACCAACAGGACGAACGCCGCTTCGAACGCCGTTTCGCGCGGCGACGGCGGTTCGGCAGACCGCGAACGGATTTCCAGGACGGGCCGCTTCCCCGCCCGGGCGAGGATTCCCCCGGCCAGGAAGAGGACCGCGGAAAAGGCCGCCAAAATCCCGAGGCTCGGCTTATAGGGGCCGAACAGGGTGGGAAGGACCAGCAGTACGGGCGTTGCCGCGATCGACAGCGCGAACGGCGCAGTCCACCGCGCAAAGCGCCCGAGCCCGCGCCATTCGAAAAGACTCGCCAGCGCGGCGCCGGGAATCCAGTAAGCCAGCAGCACTCCGATCCATTCGAGAAATACAATCCCCATCAAGCCGCCTCCCAAGCACTCAGACCTTATCCGACGAAACGCCGAGGTTGACCGTCGACCATCGACGATCGACCATCGCTCTGCACTTTTCGATCATCGATGGTCGCGGAGTATTCCTTTCCGCCTTAGAACATCGTCAATTGCGTCGCTTCCGGCGGAGGCGACGCGGCCGGCGTCTGCTTGCGCGCCTGCTCGATCAACGCCGGAAGCTTGCCGAAATCTTCTTCGATCGATTGCCGCAGCGCCGGCTGATGCAGGGCCGCGGCGGGATGGAACATCGCCACCACCAGGCGGCCGTCGACCTGCCTGACCTGCCCGTGAACGGAGCTGATCTTGGAAGCCCCGAAGTAGCGGGCCATCGAAAAGCGGCCGAGCGTGACGATCACCCTCGGCTGGATCGCGGCGATCTGGCGGTCCAGGTAGGGGCGGCAGGCTTCGATCTCGTCCGGCTGGGGATCGCGGTTGCCGGGCGGACGGCACTTAATGACGTTGCAAATGAACACCTGCTCGCGGCGCAGATTAATGCCGGCTAGCAGCTGCTCCAGGAATTTTCCGGCCGCTCCGACGAACGGACGCCCCTGCTCGTTTTCATGGAAACCGGGCCCCTCGCCGATGAACAGGAGCTCCGCATCGGCCGGCCCCTCGCCCGGCACCGCGTTCTTGCGCGAGGAATGCAGGCTGCATGCCGTGCAGGCCGAGACTTCCTTGGCGATCTGCGCCAAAGCTTCCGCTGCCGTCATCCATAACCTCCAAAATATTTCTCACCGCCAAGCCTCGAAGATCGCAAAGTTATCTTTTCGTTCTTTGCGTCCTTTTACGCCCCCCGGCCCGCCCAGACCGAGGGCGGCCTTTGCGGCGAGATTCTAAAAATCAAGCCAATTGCTCCTTGTTTTCCTGTGCCCAATGCCACAGGCGCGCCAACCCTTCCTTCGGCGCCACTTCGGGTTTCCACCCGAGTTCCCGCTCCGCTTTACGGATGTCGCTGATGTACACCCGCTGGTCCCCCGGCCGCCATGGCCCGTAGCGCACATCCAGCTTCCGTCCGCACAGCGTTTCCAGCATCGGTCCCGCTTCGGACCAGACGGTGAGCGTGAAGGCGGGGCCGCCGCCGATGTTGAACACGCGGCCGCGGACGGCGTCGATCCGCTCCACCGCGCGTTCAAACGCGCGCACCAGATCCCCGATGTAAAGCATGTCGCGGACCTGTTTGCCGTCGCCGTAGATGGTGATCGGCCGGCCGAGGGCGGCGCAGATGACGAAATGCGCCAGCCAGCCCTGGTCCTCGATCCCGAACTGCCGTTCTCCGAAAATCGCCGATTGACGGAATACCACCGTCGGCAGGCCGTAGATTCGCGCGTAATCGCGAACGTACTGGTCGCCCGCCCCCTTGGAGCATCCGTAGGGTGAATGGAAATCGAGCGGCCAATCCTCGGCCACGCCCTGCGGCAGGTCCGCCAGCCGATAGCGGTCCGGATCCTCCGCCACTTTGGCCGCTTCCATGCCGCCGTAAACCTTGTTGGTGGAGCTGTAAATGACGATCGGATTCTTGCCCGAAAGCCGCGCGGCCTCGAGGACGTTAAAGGTCCCGAGGGCGTTGATCTTGAAATCGTCGCGCGGATTCGCCACCGAAGTGGTCACCGCCACCTGGGCGGCCAGATGGAAGATCGCTTCGCGTCCTTGCGCGGCGCGTTCCAGGGCGGCGGCGTCGCGCACGTCCCCGTGGAGGAATTCCAATCCGGGGACGTTTTTCTGCAGCCAGATCAGGTTCGGCACGCTTCCGCGGCGGGAAAGGTTGTCGAAGACCGCCAAATCGTCGCCGCGGTCGGCGAAGTGCTTCGTCAAATGCGTGCCGATGAAACCGGCGCCCCCGGTTACGAGAATCTTCATGCCATATCCTCCTGCAACGGGAATTCCACGGCGGCGTACAACCGGTCCGCCGTCATGAGCACGGCGTCTTCCCCGTTGTTCTTGTAGTATCCCTTCCGCCGGCCGACCGTCCGGAACCCGAATCCGCGGTAAAGAGACTGGGCGGCCACATTCCCCGCCCGGACTTCCAACATCGCGATCAGAGCCCCCGATTCGGCCGCCCGGCGCAACAGCGCCGCCAGCAGAACTTTTCCCACCCCCCGGTTCCGCCATTGCGGATGCACGGCGAAGGTGGAGATGTGCGCCTCGTCGATCACCAGCCAGTAGCCGGCCACGCCGACCACCCGCCCCGTTCCCGCCCCGGCTGCCGGGCTGTGCTCGCGGGATTGGATGACCAGCAGGCGTGACGACGGATTCTTCTGCAGCTCGTACCAATACGTGTTTTCCGGCCAGGGATTCGGGAACGAGGCCCGGTCGATGTCCATCACCGCCGGAATATCCTCCGGCCGCATCGGCCGGACCAGGAATTCCCCCGCCGCTTCTGCGAGCTTGCTGCGTTTGTCCGCTAGCACCCTTCCCCCTTCCCTGCATTTCCCGCATCCAGGTAGATCGGCTGCAGCATCATCGGACGGGTTTCCGGATCCCGCCGGTGCTCGGCGGTGATCTCGGCCAACACCCCCGCCCGCCGCAGGTTGCGGTGGGCGGGCGCGATTTTCAGGTCCCGCCGTTTGGCCAGCGCCGCTCTTCCGGCGCGGTCGACATCGCCGCAGATCCGCGCCCGCTTCGGCGCCTCGGCGGCCAAAGCCTCCCAGGATCCGACGCACGGCTGCCCGGCGGCTTTCCACTTTCCCGCCGAAGCCCGGTATCCGCACCAGGCGATCCGCCCGCGTCCGGCGGCGATCACCGCCACCAGCTCCTTCTCGGTCGCCGGTTGGGCCCGGACCAGAATTTCGAAGGTGGGGATTCCATACACCGGCAGGTTGCGCGGGATCGCGAAGCCCAGCGCAAAAGCCATCCCGATCCTCAGCGCCGTATAGGAACCGGGGCCCTGCGCCACGCCCACCGCCCGGATCTCCCCGGGGGACACCTCCGCCCGGCGCAGCAGTTGCTCCACGGCGGGCGCCAACGCGACGGTGTGCCGCATTTGCGCCGGATGGGATTCTTCCGACACCACGCGCTGTCCGTCGTACAGCGCCAGGGAGAGCGATCCGGTTGCGGTGTCGATCGCCAAAATCCAATCAGCTTCCGAAAGCCAGCTTCCGAAAGTCTCGGAGGATTTCTTCCGGCCGCGCGCCCTTGCCTTCGATTCGGAGGTTTCTTCGCGTTTCATCGATCCACTGCAGCTCCACTTGGACCCGGTCCCGCTCCAGCGCCCCCGCCACCCGCTCCGGCCATTCCATCACCAGCGCCCCGTGGTCCAGCGCCGCGTCGATCTCCAATCCCGGCCATTCGCCGCGCTTAAGGCGGAAGGCATCGAGGTGATACAGCGTCATCCCGTCGGCGCGCCTGTATTCGTGAACCAGGACGAACGACGGACTGCGCGCCGCCCGGGCCGATCCCCACCCGCGGGCCATCCCCTGCACCAGGGTGGTCTTCCCGGTGCCCAAGTCCCCGTGCAAACATACCAAGTCGCCGGGTCGGAGCAGTTCCCCGATCCGCGCGCCGACCCGTTGGGTCTGAGCCGGGCTGCTGCTGACGAAATCGACCGTGTTGGCGTCCAGGACGGGCACAACCCAATTATATGATATTCGGGCCCTCAACCAATCCGGCCCACCGCCATCTCCCCCTCGACCGAGGGATATCCTGCATTCGGGATCTTTTTGGGACGGCCGGCTCGAAGAAGGGCGCCGCGGTAGGGAAACGCCGCAGGTTTAAAATGGGGTGTCTGGACGCTCACAGAGGATCCTAAGAAGATTTTGTCCCTTCGCCATGATTTCCAGGGCAGAGAAATGAGGGAAACAACTCTTCCCTTGGGGATTGACACCAACGGCCCCAGAGAAGGAACCACGAAAAATAATTGCCGCTCAGGCAGTCAATCACGACGGAATAATCTCACCTTACCAACACCAGCGGTATTGGTTTTGGTTGTCACCCCGGCTCCCGCCCTCGCGCCTGCCCTCGCGCCTGCCCTCGCGAAGCGGGGGAAGCGGGGGTGCTCGAAGCTGAAGTCCGGAATTTTCCGAGGAGTTATTGGATGCCGGCTACGGTCGCGCCGGCATGGCGATCGCCGGCTGAGATACTATACAGGGGGCATAGTTGAACTTGCGGGCCGTTGCGTGCAAACTTCCTGGTATCCCCATCAAGAGGAGGAAGCGATGCGCACTGCAACAACCCGCACACAAAAGTATAGCGCAAATCCGTCACCGACGTGGTATCTCGCATTTGAACTGGGCTGGAACACCTGGACTTTGGGATTTAGCGTAGGTCTTGGTCAACCGCCACGGATACGACGAGTCGATGCCAGGGATTTGGGCGCCTTGGAAGAGGAGATCTCCATGGCGAAAAAACGGTTTGGATTGCCGCCGGACGCCCCGGTCCGCAGTTGTTACGAGGCCGGGCGCGACGGCTTCCCCGGCATTTCCGGCCAGGACGGGCTGGCTGCATCGATTCTTGCTATCCCGGGGAATCGACAACCAAATCGTCGATTCCTCCAGTATTGAAGTGAACCGTCGGGCGAAAAGGGCGAAGACTGACCGTATGGATGCCAATAAGCTGCTCACGATGCTGATCCGGTATCACGAGGGAGAAACCAAGGTCTGGCATATCCTGCACGTTCCAAGCTTGTCAGAGGAGGATGACCGGCAATTGCATCGGGAATTGGCGGCGCTAAAGAAAGACCACACGGAATACACCAACCGGATCAAAGGATTGCTGGCCAGCCAGGGGGTGAAAATGAGTGTGCGATCGAAATTCCCCGACCGGCTTGGAGATGTTCGGATGTGGGATGGAAATCCCTTGCCGACGAAACTCCAGGAGCGGTTATTGCGTGAATACCAACGAACCAGGGCTCTGGAACAACAGATAGACGAGCTGAACGCGGAAAGGGAGAAGGCCATCCGGGAAGGGCAAGGGGAAGCCCTGGACCAGGTCCGCCAGTTGTTATCCCTGAGGGGGATCGGGCCAAACAGTGCCTGGTTGTTCGTGATGGAATTATTCGCCTGGAGGAAATTTCAAAACCGGCGGGAACTTGGAGCCATAGCCGGGTTGACCCCAATGCCCTACCAAAGCGGTGGTCGATTCCAGGAACAGGGGATTGGGAAGTCCGGAAACCCCGATGTTCGTTCCATGGCAATCGAGATCGCCTGGGGATGGTTACGCTACCAGCCGAAGAGCCAACTAAGCCGTTGGTATGCGGATCGATTCGGGAGAGGCAGTGCGCGCTTGAGGCGGATCGGAATTGTGGCGTTGGCACGCAAATTGTTGATCGCGTTTTGTCGCTATTTGGAAACGGGGGTGATGCCCGCGGGGGCAATCCTAAAACAAAATCCCATTTAAAGTGTCCTATCGCCCCGGCATTCATTATCCGGAGAAGGTTACTTCAGGCAGCCCGCGTAATTGCTGGGTTTCCGAACAGGAACCGACGACTGAGATGGTGTTTGCCTGAAATTGGCTTTACGCACCGCCTTACGGCGAAGGAAGTATATGGTGCCTGGCCAAGACCGGTCAGCACGGATAGCCTGTCCTGGCCGGACAGGCCAGGGAAGTTGGTCCATGGCGAATAATCGCCTCGACTTGGAAGGAAGCCGGTAGCCGTTCCGGTTATGTGAATGGGGTGTCTGGACGTCCGGAAAGGATCCTAGGAAGGCCGGTCCATCTGCCAAAACTCCGGCAGATCGGGAGGAATAATTTCTTTTCTTCCTTTGGGGCTTGACACCAACGCCCTCATAGAAGCAATTATGGAAAATCAACGGAAAGGGAAACGCACCCTTCCGGGCGGTGATCCAGCCCTCTGGAAGAAACCGCGGAATAGGTGCAAAATCCGAATCGCATGCGCGTACAAATCGGATTCGCGATAGCGATCCGGGGAATAGGATTTCCACAAACTTCTCGCCTTGTTCCACGCCGCGATGCCGATTGCCGAGTTGGAGGGGATCCACAGGGGCAAGGCTTGCCGGCTGCCGGGCCGGAAAAGGATCCAGGAAGGGAATCCAAGGCGCCGTTATGCCTTGCGGTAAACCATGATCGTACTTCGCCTGTCCACCACCGCATACTCCGCACCGGACAGGAGAATCTCGAACGCTTGCCTCTGAAGGGTTAACAGCGCCCCCTCGGCGGAATCGTAGAAGAGGTACTCCGGTTCGCCGGCGTGCTTTCTCGCCAAATCGAGTATGTGGGCCGAAAAGCCCGGGGATAGGGAGCACATGATCGGGTCCGTGATCTCCAGCAAGTGAGTCTTTTCGGTCAGCAAAAGGATTTCCACCTGATCGTCGTAGTGGGCGAACAGGGCGATGGAGCGATCCTCGGCCGCATATTTCCCGACCAAATCCGCAAAGGCCGCAACCGTCTCGTTCGCGGGCGGCGTTTGGTACGGATTCCGGAAGGTGATCGACTTTCCCGCCGGCAACTCCCGAAGGATTTTATGCATCAGGGTGTTTTGCACGCCGGAAAAAAACCAAGGGTTGATCTGGATCAGGCAAATCCACACGCTCACCGCGATGGCCATCCCAATGCTCCACCGTCCCGCCGGAGGAAAAAACCGCACAAAGGAATCCCGTTGGAGGACGGAGAGCCACAGGACGATTACCAGAAGCAGCGGCGTGCACACCAGGGCGAGGTGAAAATCCAGGCCGTAAACGAAGAAGTAGAGGTGTTCCAGCAATCCCGCCGTCGACAACCCCGCCAAGAGGATGCCCGTTTCTTTGGGCAGGCTGCTTGGCCGCGTCCGGCCCGCGAACAGGACGGCCAGAATCGTGCCTAGGTACACGGCGGTAAACGCGCCGGTCCACAAGGAATAAAAGCCGGCGTCGTTGGAGTACCGCTGTGCGGAAAGAAAGTGATCCCAAATCCCGAAAAAATACCCCGGATCGGGCATGCGTCCGGTGGATGCCGTCGACCCAGCCCACCAGAGGGATGCGCTGAAAACCGCCGCACCCGACTGCATCAAGAGTCTTCTCCGGAAAACAGCCCAGCCTTCCTTCCGGGATTCCGAATAGAGGATATCCGCAATTCCATGCAGCGTATTCAGCGAAAAGAACGAGACCACAAACGCCTCCAGGCTCCACAGCGCGGCCATGCCCAGCAGGATGAGCTCGAGAAGCCGCCATCCCTTCCATGCGCGGAAATGGGTGAGCCAACCCACGGCCAGGAGCAGGTAGGCCAACCCGTACCGCAGGGGTCCTTGCGCGGGAACAGCCAGCATGGTCGGCCAGGCGACGGCGAGATAGGTGAAATACAGAATCGCCCCGAGGCCCGCCAGGCTGAGCGACAGGTTCTTGGTCGCCTTCTGGAGCAGGAGAAAGAACAAACCAAACTGAAGAACGTACAGCGCGTTGAGGAGGAGCCCAAGTCCGGGGAAAGAAACCGGCAGGCGGAGGATCCGGAACGCCGCGAGGAGAAAATAGACGATCCCGACCCCGTATTGGGAGAACGTGTCGACAAAAAGGGTGCCGCCGTGCATCACGTCATGCACGGGCGCCAGAATCGGGTTGGAATGATGGCGGTCGAAAGGAATCTCGGGCTGGTAAGTCAATCCGAACAGCAAAAGTCCGACCAGTACGTAAACCCACCAGCGGGTCTTGGCCTTCGGGCGGCCCTCTTTCCGGCCGTCGGCCAGAAAGAGAGCCGCAATCCCGGCGCACATCGCCGCCAGCACCGCCAGGGACCTTGCGCTGATGGACAGCCGGTAATACCGGCCGAACAGGCACCAAAAGATCCCGCCGAAAAAAAGGGGGAGCAGCGAAATCACCCTCGGATTCCACTTGGTTGTAATTGCGGCCGCGGCGGTCCGCGTGCGGTTGAAGATCCATATCAGCAGAAACATCGTGTGGATCCCCGCGGCCGCCGCCGCATACCCTTGCCAGGGCAACCGGTCCGCCGCCGTCAGCCCGGCAAGCAGGCAGGTCCACGGCACCACCAGGGCGACATACGCCGCCGGAAGATCGCGGATAGCCCATGGAATCCTCCGGTGCAGCACCTCATCCAACGCCGTCAGCAGGGCGAATAGCGCGATGAGGGTCGCGGCCGTCCCGATGTAGGCGGTGATGACGCTTCGCCGGTTAACCCAATCGCCTCCGAGGAAAACCAACGCCGCCGGAATCGCCGCCGCGGCGAGGACGCCGATCGAAGCGAGGTAAACGTTCAGGTTGCGTCGGGTCGTCACGGGAAGTGCGCCGGGATCGATCAGAGGGTCCATGCCGTCAGCCGTCTCCGAGCCGCGGACGGCGGGCACGATCCAGGAGAATGCCGTCCGAGGACGGGATATTCTAACCCGGACCCATCCGCGCCACCCAGCCCATTTAGGCCTCCTCCCTTTCTCCCCATATCGGATCGGCCGGGGTAAAAACCTTCCGTCTCCAAGGACCCAAAAGGCGCGGGGTTTTTGCGTCTTTTCCAGCCGCTTTCCCGCCGTCCCCGTTTCCCTTCTCGCGCTCGCCGTTTACTCAGCCAGCTTCGGGGATACATTTCCACGGCGCGCAAAAACGGCCAACGCGCTTTGGACGCCTTGCGTCTGGCCTATTCCGGAACGCCCT
>JAFGKK010000046.1 GCA_016928575.1 Anaerolineales bacterium | reverse complement strand
CTCTCCTGGCATAAGTCAGGAGAGGGGGAAGGGGTTGTGGGGTTGGGGGTGAGGAAAGGGCAGGGACGGGGGGCTGAGGAGATACAATGATTTTTTCTATCGGAAGAAGGGGGCGGTTCTTCTATGGGGGAATTGCGCATCGGCCCTTGGGATTCAGCCGGCGGCCATAAACCATCGACCATCGCCGAGGATTGTCTGGGGGATGATGGTTCCTTCTTCCGCGGGGGAATGCCTTTTCGGTGGACCACAGTCCATGGTCCAGCGCCGCATGACTATAATAAGAGAGAATTGTAATTGGCTCTCGCCTTGCCGGTCCGCCCGCGCCCTACACCGACGTCACCAAGTCCCAGAACTCGGAGACGCCGTTCGGCCCCAGGACGCGAGATTCCTCATCCAGCACCCGCTGGGTGACGTTGGCGGAATACATCCGATCGAGGATCCCGGATTGGTGCAGCCACCAGATGAAATCCGCGGATTTCTGCGACCGCCAGGGCAGACGCACCCCGCGCCAGTACCGGGCTTCGGAGTAAAACCGCCTCCGCAGCGCGGCGTCCAATCCCCCGCCGTGTTCGGCCATCGCCCATAATTCCTGGGTGACCTCCCGGGAGGGGGTCAGCCCGTGGTGCTGGAGAAAGTTGAGGTTGTCGATTTCCTGTTGGCCCACCGGCTCGGAAAACAGCAGAATGACGCCGCCCCGCATGGCCGTCGGAATCAACGCCTTGAAGGCCTGCTCGCTCGGTTTGGTCACTTCGAGCGAGACGACGTTCTCGTCCAGAAGCCGGTCGTAAAGGTCCACCGTCTCGCGGTCCGTTTCCCCGACGTGCAGGTGCACCCAAGGGGTGTTTTCCCATTCGTTCAGGAATTGCTGGGTGAAGGGCGCGTCCTTGGAGACGATGTGGAAGCGGAAGCGGTCGGACTTGCGGTGGAGGGCGGCCATCAGATGGGAAAAATACAGCATGCCCACCGCCGCGCCGGATACCGGGATCGAGATCCGGATCGGTTCCTTGCCCCTCGGGTTCAACTGGTTCTTCTTCTCCGCCATCGGACCCGGCCCGAGCCTGCGCATCCGCTGGGGATTGAGGGGATAGGGATTGACTTCGATCGGCACGGGCTTTCCCAGGCTTTCGCCGTAGGCGGCGTACTTCTTTTTGATGAATGCACTCGGAACGACCAGCAGGTCCGCCCCGTCCACGTACCAGATGTGCTGAAAGGTGTCGTCGCTCACCAGGACGACGAGCAGGATCTCGACCTGCTTTTCCCTCTGCAGCCGCTCCTTGACCACCGCCAGTTTGTGCGCCAAGCCGAAGTGGGTCGACACCACCAGGATTTTCTTCGGCGGATCGAAGCGCTCATCGACCACCCGGCACATCTCCTCGTAGACCACCCCGGTGTTGACCCGCAGGGACCAGCGGTAAAGCCGGTTGGCTTGCCGAGCCAGCGGGCCGGATTGCAGCCACTCGAAGATGCCGCGGGCGACGGGGTGGATGCTGGTGATCCGGTGGAGGGTTTGGATCGACGTATCCCGGCTGCCGAGGATGACCGGGTTGACGGTTTTCGGCAGGCCGTCGTACAGCGCGTCGGTGATCCGCAGGTGGCCGAGCCCGGCCGGGGCGTAGGTCAGGATGAGCATGTGCTCGCGGCTGGTCAAATATGCCAAGGTGGATTTTTTCATCGTCCGGGTCCTTGATCGGAAAGGGAGCGCGGATCGGCCGCGGCTGTCCGAACCGCCAGGAGGCGGCCAAAAAGACTATATGGATTGTATATGCTTCCGAGTTGCCGGGATACCTTAAGCGGGGATAAAAAACAGTCGGCGGGGCGGCCTGGGGTCTTTCAACCGGGAAAATGCTTTTCCAGAAAAACCGCCTCCTCCGTCAGGCCGTGGCGGCGGTAGAAACGGATGGCTCCGGCGTTGTCCGGCATCGTCGAAACCGACACCTCGGCGCAACCGAGCGCCGCGGCCCGCGCCAGCATCTTCTTAAGCAACGCACCGCCCGCGCCGCGGCCGCGCAGCGGCTTACGGACGACGAGCAATTCGATCAGGCAGGAGGGCGCGGCGTGGAAAAGGCCCGGCCGGATGGAATAACTCAGCAGACCGGCGGTTTGTCCGTCCGCCTCGGCGAGGAGGATCCCGCTGTCCGGAGCGGCGAGATACTCGCCCACATAAGCTTCCGTCAGCGGAGTGTGCTCGTTGTCCTCCTGCGACGTTTCCCGGACGAGCGCGACGATGTCCGGCGCATCAGCAGGGGTCGCCTCTCGAATCGAATAATCCATGATCACCCACCTTGGAAAAAGGACTGCCCGGGCCCGGTTGAGGGAAAAGCCCCGGGGTGGAAATCGCCGGATGCCTGCCGGACGGGGAAGCGCGGCCGGCGGGCTCAACCGCCGGTCAGCCGGAACGTGGCGACGATTTGCCGCCATTCCGAGGCGTGGAAATCCGCCGGCCCCGGACCGGCGGCGAATTGGAACACCACCCCGTCGGCGAGAATTTCCACGAATGCGATCTCGCCGGTGCTTTTCCAGAATAGGATCCATTCCCGGGCCGGGCGGCCGCCGATCAGGACCTCGTTCGCCTCGGCTTGGAATTGTCCGGAGGACGCGGCCGGGCCGGGAAATTCCGATTCGGGCGTGCGCGGGCTGATCCGGATATCGAGGACCGGAGCGGGCGCCGCGCGGTCGGCAAGCGCGATGCGGATGTTCGCGCCGTCCCGACCGCCTTCTGGACCGGTCGGCCACAGGGCGTATCCTTGCGGATATTGGATTTCATATCCATACAGGTCGTTGGCGTATACCGTCCATCCGGGCTTCGGAGTCGCGCGATTCGGGGACGCGGAGGCGCAACCGTGAAGGCAGAAGATTCCGGCCAGAGCGGCGAAGAACAGGATTCTTATGGTCCGCCGCCCGATCTGCGGTGCGGCCCGCCGGACGGCCGGGGAACATCGGGTCTTAGTCGCGTTGATATTGCAGGAACCATTCGTAATACTCCGGATCAGAGTAGGTGTCCGTCCAGACGTCGTGGTCGTGGCCTTCCAGGATAGTCTCAGCCGGATATCGACTCCCGCCGCCTTGAGCTCGTCGATGGCCGCTTGCACGACCGACAGCGGAACCACGATATCCTCCGCGCCGCTGATCGCCCAAACCGGAACGCCCCTCAGGTTTTTGAGGGGAAGCGGAAGGGGGGAGCAGCCGCCCTGCAGGGCCGCCGGAGAGTGTTTGGGGTTGAAGCCCGCCAGCGGCGAAACGGCGGCGAAGAAACCAGGCAGGATCAGGGCGAAACGGTAGGCCGCTTCCCCGCCCATGCTTAAATCCCTCCCAGCGCCCGAGAAAAACGGCCAGCTCCGGCGCCAAATCCTCCGCGGGGGCGGAAACGGGAAGCGAGCCGAAAATCAGAGAACCGCCTTCTCCGTCCGAATCGGACTGTGCACGGAGTTGAAATCCGCAACCGAAAAATCCTTTCAGGAAGTTTCTTGCAGGGTTCGGGCCGAATCCGCGGGAGGGGCGGAAGCCGGAGCCGTTCCGCAAGCCGGAAGGGGCAATCCGCCGGCGATGAGCATGGTGGCGATCGGGAAGAGAGGCGCGCGCGGTTTTCCGCTCAAGGAACTCCTTATCGGCTGCGGCCGTTCCCCTTCGGTGTGGGGAGTTGTACGGCACAGAGGAAACGGTGTTCGGGATATGCGTAAAATCCCATCCCGCAAAACACATATCCGGCGGACCGGGTGACGCAAAGATTATCCCTTTGCTTCCTTAGTGCCTTTGCGGTAAAGCGGTTTTTGGTACCTACCCGAAAATGCCGCTGTGCCGCGGCGCATCGTCCGGCGGAGGGGCGGGCGGCGCGGCGGCCGGTGCGGGTTTCTTCCCGCGTCCGATGAAGAACGAGAGCACGACCAGCACCAGGCCGACGAATCCGAGGGCGATGCCCTCCCCGCCGGTCACCAGCGCGTAGCGGTGGGCGATGAACACCAGCACGCCGGCCCCGGTGTCGTACACTCCGGGTGAGAGGGCCGCCGGAAGATTTTCCCGCCCGAGCGAGATCACCACGTCCAAGCCGATCCAGATCGCGATCGCGGTCAACAGCACGCAGGCCCCGGCCGCCAGGATCGGCAACCCCCACCAGCGCAGGAATCCGCGCCACGAGCGCACCACCAGCAGAGTCACCAGAATCAGGATCGCGAGGCACAAGATCGGGCTCAGCCGGACGATCCAGCGGCCGACCTGCAGCAGTTGGCGCGGCCCGATGGGCAGGCCGAACTGCTCCAGACTCAGGGCGCCGGAAGTCCGCAGCGGTTCTAGGATGTCCAAATCGTCGGGGATCTCCTTGGCGGCCTCGGTCAGGGCGGCGGAGATATCCGGCCCCATCACCGCGAGCATTTCCTCGGGCGGTCGGCATTCCAGCAGGCTGGAGGGGTTGGCGTCATCCGGAACGTATCCCGCCGGGCACTCGGGCAGGGACCGGATGATCTCCATCACGGCGTCGGTCCCGGCCGGGCCGGTGAGCCGCTTCTTGAAATCCCGCATGTCGAGGGTGATGCTCAGCGGCTGGCCGGGGGTTTCGAGGATTTGAAAGGCTTGATGCAGGATGGATTCCACTTGTCCCTGCAGCCAATCTGCGGGCAGGAGGGTCCGCAGGATGAAGCCCCATTGGTCGATCGTCAGGACTTTGAAGAACTCCGGCGCCCCCTCGGCGCCGCCGGACTGCGCGCCCACACCGCAGGATTGCATCGCGGCGACCTCTTGCTGGGTCGGGCGCCGCAGGCCGCCGAGGATATCCCGGAAGGCCTGTTCGCCGAGGGCGTCCATCGAACAGCTCTGCGCTTCCGGCCCGGCGTATTGCAGCGGATTTCCGCCCCCTTCCCAGGTCACGCCCTCCACCTTCGGATGCAGGCTGGAATGGATTTGCTCGGCGGCCAGGGAGGGCAGCCGTTCGTAGATGCGTTCGTTTTTCAGCGCGTTGGTGTAGACCGTAGGCGACAGCAGCATTGAATCGGCGTTGACCAACAGCAGGACGACGACGATCGTCGCCACGAAGGCCAGGCACAGCAGGGCGGCTGTCAGCCGGATCAGGAAGTTGAACAACGCGCCGAGGAATTCCAGCATACACCCTCCAAGACCCTATCGATGATGGAATGCGCCGCCGTTACTTGGGCCTATTTTCCAACAATTCTGCGGAGATGTCCAGCAATGTACAGACTCACCATTCCAGCGCGAACAGCTCCCCGGCGTAGCGGATGAAAAGTTCCGACAGCTGGCGGTCGGCGGAATCCGGGAGCATCTCGGGCGGCGCGGCCGGATCGTAGGTCTGGCCCGCGGGATAATCGTTCAGCCGGACCCACGGCACGCCGCCCTGCACGGCGGCGTTGACCATGTCGACCGCGTGGGCGTTGGTGCTTTGGACGTGGTCGGCGGCGGATTGGATCCGCAGGTAGGGAATGCGCGCCGCGCCGATGTACTCGACCGCCTCGCGCTCCGCCCAGAACGCCTCGTCGGCGCAGGGCGGCCAATCGATCCCGTGGGTTATGCCGGTGCAGCCGCTGGTGGTGTAGTTGCGGTCGGCGGGCCCTTCCCAATCGATGTAGAAACGAATCGGTAGCGTCGGATGGCGGCCGAGCGCGCCGGCGGCCATGGTGACGCCGTAGGAGCGGGAGATCAATCCCAACCGGGAGGAATCCACGCGCGGGATTTGCCCGGCGGCGAGGATCAGCGCCGCCAACCCGTCCTGGTGGACGAAGCCGTTGTAATCCTCCTCCCCGCCGCTCGACCCGCGCCCGTCGGCCTCGAATTGGATCACCGCGTAGCCGGCGGCGGAAAGCCGCGCCGCATCGGTGTCGGTCCCGTTATCCAGATCCTTGGCGCCCAGGCCGCCGGGGACCATGATCACCGCCGGCAGGAGCGAATCGCCGCCGCCGGGCGGATAGGAGACGACGATATACAAATCCGCTCCGCTGGCGGGGTTGACCATCCAATACGTGTTTTCCTTTGTCCCGGCGGAGAAGCTCCCGTTTTGGGCGCCGCCGGAGGAAGGAGCCGCGCCTCCGGGGGCGCAATCCTGCGGACAGGATTCCGCGTTTTCCGGTCCGCTGCAGACGCCATCGCCGCATCTCTTGTCCGAGGCGGCGGTTTTCTCCGCTTGGCCGGATTCGACGGCGGCCGGCCCGGCGCTTGGCAGAATGCAGGCGAAGGCCAGCCATGCAATTAAAGGAAGGGTCCAGCGCATGCTTTTCATGGGATCCTCCTGCCGCGCGGAACCGCAGGCGGCCTCAGCCGCGCCAAAGGTGGTAGTAGTGGTTCAACAGCGGCACGAACTCGGCGGTGGCTTTAAGGTTGCCGGCGGGGGTGGGATGGCTGTCGCCCTCTTCCGCGTAGGCGGAGCCGTCGCCCCCCTGTCCGGTGACATAGTCGACCTGCCCGTTGCGGATCCGGTGGTGGTTGCCGTATTTGGAATCCAGGTCGTTGGTGTTCGGATTTCCGCCGTTCGACGTGAGCACGTTGTAAAAATCGAACACGGCGACGTTGGCATGCGAATACTCCGACAGCCACTCCTCCACCAGCCAGCGGTTGAAGGCCCGCGCGTTGGCGGCCTGTTCGGGGGAGGTGTCGAGCAGGGGCGGGGCGGTGACGGCGATGAACAGCTTATCCGTGTGGGCGGCGAAGTAGTCCAGCAAGTCGAGGTAGATCCGCTTGGCGTTGGCCACGGTGTGCATATCGGACCCGCAGTCCATCCCTTGCAGGGGGCTGGCGCCTTCGGCCGGCGGATCGACGGGATCGCCCTCCAGCGCAGAATTGGGGAAGCAGGATTTGAAGAGCACGATCTCGTTTTCGCCGCCCGGATCGGACTCCATCCGGGTGTACTCGGAATGCTGTCCGCTTTCGTCAAACAGCGCCCGCAGGATCTCTTCGCTGGAGGGGCCGAGGAACCAGTTCCACCAGTGGCCGATGTCGGTGAAATCCCCGATCGCCCCGCCGAGGGACGGATCCTCCGGACCCCAGCCGTAGTTGGTATCGCTGACGAAATAATTGTTGCCCGTCAGCGTCAAGCCCAGGCCGCCGCTCCAATCCGCGAGCCAGTTTTCGCCGCAGGAGTGGTGAATGAAGATCAGCTTGACGGTTTCGGAGGGGGGAGAGACGTCGACGGCCGAGGGCCCGCCGTCCGGCGCGGCCTCGTCTTCTTCCGGCCGGGGGGTGTTCTGCGGGGAATCCCCTTGCGCGGGCGGAATGGATTCCCCTTCCTCGGGTTGATCGGCTGATGTATCGGCCGATCCCGGCGGAGCACCAAAATTGCAGGCCAGCAACAGGATCAGAACGATGGGGATCAGCCTCATCCGGTCCATACGCCCTCCAATAAGTGATGGATGGACCGATTATATATGCAAAGCGTCACCCCGGTTTTTTCGATTCCATAATATAATTCATGCCAGTAATTAATCCCCTTAAGGATCCTTTTTGCTGATGCCGGGAATGGATTCCGAGACTGCGACGCGCTTCGAAGGGACAACTCTGCCTGCGTTCGGCCCGATCGGCCGATCCCGGTTGACGCGGTCGGGAAGGATTCCCGGCCGGATTATCCTCTATTCCCTCCTGCTCGCCGCCGGAATCGCCTGCCCGGCGTCGTCGTCCTTCCCCGCGTTCGCGGCCCCGCGCCTCACGCCGGGCGCTATCGATCCGCCGACCGTCACCCTGGGCGTTCCGCCCGAGGCGATGATCGGATCCGACGTCTCATTCACCGTCACCTTCGACAACAACGATCCCGAATTCGAAACCGGCTATGGCCCGTTCGTGGAAATGACCATCCCGCGCACCGGCGCGGACGGGGCCGGCGCGGCGACCGACGACGGGCTGGGGACGACGACCATCACCGCCAGCTACATGGGAAGCCCCGTTCCGGCGCAGGATTTCTACCGGGTCACGTTCAATGCCGGGGGCAACGCGAATCACCCGATCCTCCGCGACGCGAGCGGTAACTTCATCAACGTCACTGGCACGCCGGGGGACGAGCTGGTGGTCATCCGCCTGCCGTTCGGCAGTTTCACCTACGGACAGCCGCCCGCCACGGTCGGGATGACGGTTAACATGAGCAACCTGGCCGACCTCGGATACGCGCTCACGGTCCGGGCGCGCGGCGGCTACGAGTTCGGCATCACCCCGCTCGACGACTGGTGCTGCGGCGATCCGCCCGACATCACCCTCAGCGGGTGGGTTTCCGACTCCGTCACCCCGACCCTGATGACGCTGGCCAAGGCCTACGCCGGACCGGGGGACGTCTCGGACGAGACCGCAACCGGCCCGAACTACGCCCGCCAGTACACGCTGACGGCGGACATCGCTCCGGGACAGACGATCACCGACCTGCGTGTCTACGATCTTCTCCCCAACAACCTGCAATACGCCGGCTTGGTGTCGGCGACGCCGGGGTATGGGCTGGAGGATGAGCCCGCCGCCGGCGCGGCGCAAAATCCGCCGGACAACGACCTGATCGTCCATTGGGGCGCGATCACCGGCGGCGCGGGTGCGGCGGACGCCGAGGCGGCGTTCTCCTTCTTTGTTCCGCTCGAAAACGCCGACGGGATCCGGGTGATCAACCCGCTCACCGGAGCGGCGGTTTCTTCCTGCAACGAGGCGCTGGCGGAGGGGGATTGGACTCCGGTCGATGCGCGCGACGGCCCGCAAACCGTGACGGTCGATCCGGGTGGATGCGAGCACACGCTCACCGACCGGTCGCTGGCCGTTCAAAAGGGCGTCGCCAACCTCACCGGAGGCGGCTACTCCCCCGACGACGTGCTGGAGTATGCGCTGGAGATCCAAGTTTCGGATTTCTTCGCCTTCGACCAGGTCGTCGTTTTCGACGTTCTCTCCGACGGTCAGCGCTTCGATCCGTCGTTCGTTCCGACTTTGGAAGTTTCGGGGAACGGATATGAACTCGCGCCGGCCGTGAATTTCGACGCGACAAATTACACCGTCGACGAATCCAGAATCGACCTCGCCGACGGGCCGCCCGGGGCGGAAAATCCCGCCACCGACGGCACGACCCACCTGACCTTCCGGATCTCGGATGAGCTGGAAGACCGGGTATCGGACGTGCGGCTGATCGGCGGCTGCGTGGATCCGGCCGGCGGCACAACGGATCCGGATTGCGGCGCCTTCAACGACGGCGCAACCGCGGCGGTCGTGCGCTTCCGCGCCGTCGTCCAGGAGGATTTCACCGACACCTACCCCTCCGGGGATTGGAGCGTGGATCAGGGGGACACGTTCCTGGATACCGCGCTTCTGACGGGGCGGCTGCTCGACACCTACGACTTCACGCCGGGACCGGACGTCACCGACGACGCCGAGGAGGAGTTTGCCATCGGCTCCGGCGCGCTGACCAAAAGCATTTACGCCGTCAACGGCAGCACGTCTTTCCCCACCCCGGTCCGGATCAAACCGGGCGACGAGGTGACCTACCGGATCACCTACGTGATGCCGACCAGCGACGAGGAAAACCTGGAGTTCACCGATTACCTGCCGCTGCCGATCTTCTTTGTCGCCGACCCGGACGCAAACGATTACCCCGCCCACGGCAACGGGCCGGGGTGGGCCTTCAACGCGGTCGGACAAAGCGGCCAGCCGGCGGTCATCCCCGCTCCGGGGGCGGCCAACTTCGGGCCGGCGGACACCTTCTACGATTATTCGGAGATCGTTCCGGCCCTAGCCTCCGACACCGGCAACAACAGCCTCGAGTTCCACTACGGCGATTTCGACGACCCGGCCAGCCAGTCCACCACGGTGGATCTGCTCTTCACCGTCACGGTCGCCACCGAGCCCTTCGCCGACGGTTTGTACCTGACCAACCAGGTATATGCGGTCGAGGGATCGACCAACGCCGGGGAAGTCCCCTCCGACGCGATCGTCCAATTGATCCTCACCGAGCCGGCGCTGACCTCGACCAAGGGCGTGATTTGGACGAGCAATCCGAACAACGTCTTCGCTCCGGCCAACCGCGGACCGGCCGGTGTGACCTTCCTGGATCCGGCCAACGCTCCGCGCTGGAGCGGAACGATCCATTCCAACGGATTGGCGGCGCGGCCGATCGACAGCAACGTGCGCGACGTCGACGCGGGCGACACGGTCACCTTTGCGATCACGATCGAAAACACCGGAACCAGCCTGAACGGCGCCTTCGACATTCGGATCCGCGACGTGCTGCAGTCGGCCCAGTATCAAATTCCCGCCGGCGGGTTGAACTTGCAGGCCTATTATGGAGACGGCAGCGGGCCGATCTCCTACGCGGGGTTGACCAGCGGCTGCACCGCCGCCGGCGACAACGATCCCTGCGGCGAGGAGCTTTTCCAGGACGGGATCGAACTGATCGATCCGGTCGAGGCGGGGGTTTGCTCGGCGTACGATCCGAACCTCGGCAACAACGTGATCCTGATCACCTACGATCTGGAGATCCGCACCGGCGTGGCGCCCGGAAACATCGTCAACACCGAGACCCTGCTGAGTTACGCCGGGGAAGAGGGCGGGCCCAACCACGTGCCCACGCCCTCGCCGCTCTGGGACGAGGCGACGGTGACGATCAGCGGCGCGCCGGCCAAATACATCGTCGGGACGTCGGAGGCGCACACCGGCTTCACCACCATGGAGCAGGTGGCGGTCGGCGAGGTCGTCCGCTACCGGATTGCGGCCCGCATCCCGGAAAGCACGAGCGAGAATTTCCAATTCCGCGATCTGCTCCCCGCCGGCTTGGTATTCCTCGACGACGGGACGGCCCGAGTCGGTTTCGTTTCCAACGGCGGGATCGTCTCCGCCGGGCGCGACAGCGTCCCGGCCGTCCCGGGCGGTTGCAACCTGGTCGGCACGGCGGCGGACGCCACCAACCCGGCGGTTCTGCCCTGCCTGCTGGAGGATTGGAACATCGGCAGTACGAACAGCACCACCGCCGATCCAGACGCCTACGGCAGCGGAAGCGATATCTACTTCAAGCTCGGCGACCTGACCAACGGCGACCTGGACGACGACGGCGAGTACGCGGTGATCGAATTCAACGCCCTGGTGCACAACCTGACGGCCGACCAAAACGATTCCGGCGACAACCGCGACAACAGGGTCCGCGCCTATGCCGGAGTGACTCCGGTCCAGATCGGCAGCGACTCTTCCGCGGTGCGGGTTCGGGTGGTGGAGCCTTTCCTGACGCTCGAGAAAACCCATTCGGCGATCGCCGGAACCGTGGACGCGGGCGACACCGTCACCTACACGGCGACGATCGTCAACGACGGGGCGGCGCCGACGAACAGCACCGCCGCCGCCTTCGACGTGGTGTTCACCGATACGCCGCCGGCCGCTTATCTGACCCTCAATCTGGCGTCGGTCAGCGTCGCCGCCAGCGGCGGAGCGGCGGGCGTGGTCAACGCCTCGGCCGGCGGCACCGTGCGCGTCACCGTGGCCTCCCTGCCGGTCGGCGGCCAGGTGGTGATCACCTACCAGGTGGCCGTCGGCGCGGGCGTCACCCCCGGCCAGGCGATCGACAACGACGCCGAGGCGCTGTGGACTTCCCTGCCCGGCCCGAACGGCACGGGCGACGCGACGCCGGGCTTGCCCGGGAGCGGGACGGGGGAACGCGACGGCTCGAACGGCCCGACGGGGAACCCCAACGACCACGACCGCATCGACGTCGCGACGCTAGACATCACCGCGCCCGTCTTCGCCAAATCGCTCGACTCCACCTCCGCCGCGCACACGGCCGGAAACGGCCTCGCCATAGGCGAAATCGCCACCTTCGGTTTGCTGATCACCCTGCCGGAGGGGACCACGCCGGCCTTGCAGGTCCAGGATCTCGTTCCGGACGGCTTGGCTTACGTCGACGGCAGTTTGGCCGTCGTCACCGAGACCAACCCGCCGGCGTCCTGCGGCAGTCTGGGAATGAACTTCAACGGAACCCTGCCCGTCCCGACCCTGGCCTTGAACCCGCCCGGCGGCGGCAGCGGCGCCGACCTGACCGTCGAGTTCGGCCCGATCGCGGTCGACGGCGACAACATCGCCGGAAACAACTCGTTCTACTTGTGTTACCAGGCGGTTCTGCTCAACGAGGCGGGCAACCAGGCTTCCCCGCCGCTGCTGACCAACACCGCCAGCCTGTTCGTCGGCGTGGACACCTATACCGACAGCGAGGATGTCGCCGTCGTCGAATCCACCCTGCAAATCGTCAAATCGGTCGACGATCCGAATCCCGCGCCCGGACAGGTGGTCACCTTCATGGTGGTGGTGGACCACGCCGCCGCCAGCGGGGCCACGGCCTTCGACGCGGAGATCTACGACAACCTCCCGGCGGATCTGACGCTCGATTTGGCGTCGGTTTCCTTCAGCGCCTCGGGCGGTCTGGCCGGCGTGGTGAACACCTCGATCGGAAACATGGTCTACTTCTCGGTGGCGGAATTCCCGACGGCGGGCAGTTTGACGATCAGCTACCAGGCGACGGTGACGGCGCCCTTCGGCACGCCGATCGTCAACACCGCCCGCGCCGCGTGGAGTTCGCTGCCCGGGTTGGATTCCAACGAACGCACCGGCGCCGACGGGCCGGGCGGGGCGCTGAACGACTACGCCGCCGAAAGCGGCACGGCCTTGAACACGGACCGCGACCTGGCAAAAACCCTGGTCGGCGACAGCCATCCGGCGCCGGTCACCGCGCTTCCGGACGTGACCATCGGCGAGATCCTCACTTACCAGCTGGTGCTGACCATCCCGCCCGCGACCAGCGACACCTACACGGTGACCGATACGCTGGATTCGGGGCTGGCCTTCGTCGACTGCGAAGACATCACTGCGGGAGCGGACCTGACCAGTTCGCAGATCGCCCTCAACACGCCGGGCAACTGCGCGGCCGGAACCGGGGCCGGCGCCAATCCGCTGATCTCGGGCGCGGGCGGAACGGCCGTCTTCTCTTTCGGAACGGTCGCCAACGCCAGCTCCTCCGCCCCCGAAAGCATCACCATCCGCTACCGCGCCGTCGTACTCGACATCACCGGCAACATCGGCGGAATCGGGCTGGCCAACGACGCGCTGATGGAGTGGACGAGCGGATCCATCCACCGGCAGACCGCGCCGGTGACGATCATCGAACCGGACCTGGGCCTGGAGAAAACCGTCGACAGCCCCTCGGCCTCGCCGTGGATGACTTTGACCTACCGGATCCGCATCTTCCACTCCGGCGTCAGCCAACTGCCGGCCTACGACGCCGAGATCAACGACGTCCTGCCGGACGACCTGACCTACGTTCCGGGATCCTTGAGCTTCGTGACGGGCAGCGGCGCGGCGCCGAGCTTGCTCGACGACACCGGCGTCGATCCGGCGACCGGCAATCTGATCATGCATGCCGAATGGGCCGAACTGGGATTGGGGCAGGAATCCACGATCCAGTTCCAGGTGGTCTTCGGCCCGATCCCGGCGGGGACCGCGGTGGTGAATACGGCCAGCGCCGAATGGACCAGCCTGCCGGGCGAGGTGCCCGCGCCGCCGGCCACCTACCTTTCGCAGTTCAACCAGCCGTATTCGCACGAGCGGCGGTACGATCCGGCCAACCCGGCGGACGTTTACCAGGTGACCGCCGCGGCGACCGTCACTTCCCTCTCCCTGCCGGACACCGGCTTTGCGCCCAAGCGGACGACATCGCTGCCCGAACAGCCGGCCGAGAAACGCTATGCCCGGCTGGGCGGCCTGCGTTTGCAAATCCCCCGGTTGAACCAAAACCTGCCGGTGGTCGGCGTGCCGATCACGGAGGGCGGGTGGGATCTGACCTGGCTTTGGGATCAGGCCGGATACCTGGAGGGGACCGCCTTCCCCGGGACCGCCGGCAACTCGGTCATTACCGCCCACGTGTATCTGCCGAACGGCCTCCCCGGCCCGTTTGTAAACCTGGCCGCGTTGCGCTGGGGGGATAAGATCATCCTGCGGATGGATGGACAACAGTATATTTACGAGGTCCGCACCAACACCAGCGTCCTGCCGGACGACAACGGCCCGCTGAGGCACGAAGCGGAGCCGTGGCTGACGCTGGTCACCTGCCTCGGATACAACCCCCAAAACGATACCTACCGCTACCGGCAGGTCGCGCGCGCGGTGCTGGTGGAAATCCGGTAGGGAGATTGTCCTCCGGCGAAAAACAGGGGAGGCTTTCCCAAAAGGATCACGCGTCGTACGCAGGATCGCCATGCCCGCGTGCTGAAGCGGGCCTCCGGTCCGCGAAACCTCGGATCCCCGCCAAACCCGCGCGGGAATGACGATCCAACTTCAGCGCGGTATCAGGGAAGACCGCCGTCGTCCCCCTTTTTCGTCAGCCCCCGAATAAACCCGGCCGCGACGCTGAACCATCATGATCGTCGTCCTGGAACCCCCGGCCCGGCGCTGCCCCGTGCTTAACCCGCGATTTTTCTGGGACGGGCGTGCGGGGGAGGCTTGGCTGATGCTCTTGCAGGGCTTTTTCAGCGCCGGGTTCGGAAAAAATCCGCCGGGAAAACCGCTCGGCCTCCGAACAAAGCTCTGGGGGATGACAGCCTCAGCCAATAAACCGGCGGCTTCCTTCAAGAAGTGCTCGAGGATGTAGCCGTCAACCTGAAGCGGCAAGCGGATACGACCGCCACACCGCGTCCAGCGCCTGCAGCGTCAGCAGGTTCCTCACGGTCATCCCGTGCTTCAGGAACGGCGGTTCGAAAACCGCCGGTTCGACCCAGGAGAGGTGGACCCCGTCCGGTCCCAGGCCCCGGTTCGGAAGCGCCGCCAACGCGGCGGAGAGGTCGATCAGCGGGATTTCCCAAACCAAGGCCAGTTCGCGGATCGCGACGTTGAAGGGTTCCGAGTCCTTGCCGATCATGGCCGGAAGGGTGGTGAGGATCGGGATCACGCCGCTCTCGAGCGATTGGAGGATGACCGTCTGCATGCTGTCCGGAAAATCGGGCGTTCCGGCCATCACGTCATTCGTCCCCAGCAGGATCACGGCGATCGCCGGCCGCACGATCCGGTACTCGCAGGCCAGCGGGGATTCGCCGGCCGGGCAGGGGGCTTGGGCTTTGGCCGGGGAGAGCACGTGCTCCGCACGCCAGCCTTCCCGCGCCGCGAGCGAATCGTTGACAAAAGAATTGCCATCGCGGGCGTTCTCGCGCGAGAAGAAACCGATCGCTTCCTGCAAGTATCCGTGCTCTCCAAGGGAGTAGTCCCCGGCTCCGAAGGGCGCCAGGAAAAGGTTGTTGTCGGTGATGCTGTCGCCGACTTTGGAAAAAACCGCACTCCGTTTGCCCGAACCCTGACCGGTTTGAAAAATCTCCCGCAGGCGCCCGAGCCGGGGCAAGGTGATATGGGGATACTCCGGAGGGGAAAAGGCCGGGGAAGGGGTGGCGGACGGGGGAACGGTTGGGCTGGGCGGCGGCGTATCGCTCGGCGCGCGGGCGGGGACGGGGGAAACCGCGGGCGCTTCGGTCGTTAATGCCTGCGGGGCCGGGGCCGGAGCGCAAGCCGTGCCGGCGAGGAAGAGGAAAACCACGCAGGAAGGAATGGACAGGCGACGGGACATCCGCTTTTTCCGCACCCGGGAACTTCCGGCATCTCCGCCTTCGGATTATCCGGCACTCTCTCCAAAACCACAAGCCGGCCGGTTTGCCGCTAGGGGATGGGAAACCCGGGACCGGAAGACGAATTCGCAATTCGGGCGGGGAGGACATCGTTGCTGTTTTTGGATGGGGAACCGCCGCACCCGAAACGGCATGGCGAAGGGGTAAAATACCCGGACCGCAGGAAATCCGGAATTCGGATGCGGAGGAAAAAACTGGAGCCGCGCGGCAGGAGTGCGGGACATGAAGGTGCAGACGTATCCGATCCGCCTTTCCACCAAAGGGCAGACCGACGTGCGAGACGTCACCGGGGCGGTTCAGGAAGTCGTGGATCGCAGCGGTCTGGCGGCGGGCGCGGCGACCATTTTTTGCCCCTCTTCGACCAGCGCGCTGACGACGGTCGAGTTCGAACCCGGCTGCGTAGCCGACCTGCGGCGCATGTTCGAGGAGCTCCTTCCCTCCGCGCGCGAGTACGCGCACAACGCAACCTGGGACGACGGCAACGGGCATTCCCATCTGCGCGCGGCTCTGCTCGGCCCCTCGCTGACCGTGCCCTTCACCGGATCGCGGCTGACGCTTGGAACCTGGCAGCAAATTATCTACGTGGATTTCGACATCCGCCCCCGCCAGCGGGAATTGATAGTCCAACTGATCGGAGAATGATGGATAGCGCCTCGTGGAAACTTACACGGAAACTCCCAATCCATGTAAATTTCCATGCGGAAAACTTGAATAAAAAATCCGATTAAATCGGTTCCTTCGGTCTACATTTCCGGCAACGGTTGTGCTACAATGGCGGCGCTTTCGGCCTCGCCAAGCGGAATCTCGGCATCGGCCACGGGAATTCCCGGGGCTTTGCTTTGGAAAGGAGAACAAGCCAAGGATCGGGCAAGGTAGAACAACACTCGAACCATACAATCCGTCAGCTCTCCCAATATTAAAATCTCTACAAGGAGCAAACCATGGACAACCAAGTACGACATTCGTGGCCTTCGTGGACTCTGGGCCCCAGGGCCGCACACGCGAAGTTCGGCGGCAGCGTGATCGTCGGAGGGATCGGCCCGCTTGACGAACGCCTGAAGCTGATCAAGAAGTCGTTTCCCAACGACCTCACGTCGGGTCACCTCTGGCACGAGTTCGGAACGACGATCGGTGAGTACCAAAAATACAACAGCCCGGATTCCGTGGCCTGGAACGCTCTCGTCAAGGGCATCGAATCCGGCACCTACCCGCACATCGCGGCGCTCACCGTTCCGGCCTTCGGAATCCCCGGCGTCCAGAACGGCGCCGCCACCAACCCCGATCCGGCCATCCGCAAGATGTATTTCGATATGCACGTCGACGGCATCTGCAAGACTCAGTGGCTGAAATCCAAGGGACTGGGCGAGGGCATCTACATTTGGTGGCCGGCCTGGGATTCGCAGCGCAAGTACCACGGCAACGGAGCCGGCAAGCTTTCCATTCAAGAGGCGTGGGATATGCTGGTCAAGGCCTGGGCGGACATCGCCAAGGCGGTTCTGGAGCGGCTTGAAAAGGAAAAGATCGCCCCCAGCCTGCCGTTGATCTGGCTGGAATGGAAGCCCGAGGTTCCCGGCCAGGACTACATCAACACCATGGGGCGGGCGATCCGCTTCTGCAAGGAAGTCAATCAGAAGGTCGGGAAGAACGTGTTCGCCCTTAACAATGAATGGGCCCATCTGCTGATCGGCGGCGGCACCGTGGAAGACGGCACGCGCCAGACGATCGAAGCGGGCTTCTTCACCGGCTTCTTCCATGCCAACTCGGCTGATATGGCGATCGTCGAAATCGACGAAAAGACCGGCGAGATCCTCAAGGGAACTCCCGGCGACGACCGCGATTGGTACGTCGGCGCTGGCGGCAAGGAGCGCTGGGACGACCAGCAGAAGGCCGTCGGACTGATGCTGAAAACGGGCAAACCGATCATCAGCGAACACGATATCGATCCGGCGGGCGACGATCCGCTCAAGTACTACACGGAATCGCGGAAGAACCTTGAGGAAATGGTCAAAGCCGCGAAGTAATTCCCGCAGCCGTGCTGCAGAAAGCGGGCGCGAAGAGCGTCCGCTTTTTTTTTGAAAGGGCGCCGGCGTGAGTCCCGCCGCCGGACGAAGAGGGCGCGGAACCCCTTCCGCCGCAAAAAATAAACGCCCGGGATGGCCCGGGCGTTTAACCGTCGATGGGCAGGGCCGTTATGGAATCGGCGTGAGGTAGATGAAATAATCGCCGGCCCAACAGGAGATGTCGGCGCCCTGAAAATCCGGCTGGGCTTCGGTGAGGACGATCTCGATCAGCGAGTTGCTGCATCTGAGTTGTTCGGAGGAGGTGTTGGCGAAATCCACATCCGCGGAAGTATAGGCTCCGGGGACTCCGTCGGGATAGTACCAGGCGAACACGGTATAGGTCCCCAGCGGCAGTCCGGAAATGGTGTAATTTGTCTGGTCGATGGGAATCTCGGTCGGATAAACCCGGGCGGTGGCCTTCTCCCGGGCGTAGATGCGGATGGAGGTCGCCGGCTGAGCCGCCTCCGGCGTGAGGATGGCGCCGGAAATCGATCCGGGTCCGGACGGGGTTTCGGTCGGCGCGGCCGCTTCGGGGGTCTCACTCGGGGAGGACGGAAGGTCGGTGGAAACCCCGGCCGCGGTCGGCGGGGCGGCGGTAGTTTGTGCGCCGCAGGCGGCAAGGACCAATGCCAGAATAAGAAAGCCGGGAATTGCCGGGAACCTCATAAGGATCTCCTTCGGATGATCAGGTTGAGCGAACGCCGCTTATCGCCGCGGCAATCGGCCTTATTTTATCACCCCGCGTCCGGAGAGGGCGGTCATGGGCGGATCGGCGCAAAAAAACCTTGCGGCAATGCGCTGAGAAGGCCGGTCGAACCCCGACCTGCCTCACGGAGCAAGCCCGGGAAAGACCATGTTTATGGCGGGCGCATCCCCGGCCTGGGCCAATCGGAGGGAGTGAGTGAGAACGCATTTCTTGGCGGTGGCGGTATAGCGTGGAAAACCGCCGGGCCGGCGCTCCCCTTTGGCAACTTTATCCGCAATTCGATCGAGGACTGCAGTTGGAATTAGCGAAGGTAAATCGGATTGGAGAAGATCCAGCCGCGCAGCCGGCCCCGGAAAGCGCGGCGCGCCTCCAGGCGGTAGGCGCCCGGTTGGGAGGGGCAGTACGCCGCCTGCGTTCCAGATCCTTGGGCGACGATTCCCTCTCCGGCGAGGATCATCCGCCAGCGGGCGGGATGCGGCAGGTCCGCCCGTAAAATCAATCCGGGTGAAAAGGGGATGTCCCCCCCGGCTATGGCTTCGCCATCCTCGCCGCGCGCGCGGAAGGAAAATCCCCGCGACGGCTTGGAAAGATCGTAGGCCACCCAGCCTCGCCCCGTCCGCAGCGCTTCGGTGATCGCCCGGCCGTCCTTGTCCGCGTCCCCGGAAACGGAATCGACCAGCACGTGCATCACCACGGCCCGGAACAGGTATTCGTACGGAAAAACAACTTTGCGCAGGGGGCCCATCGAATAGGCATGGCCGTGCGCGTCGGGCCCGCCGACGGCCGAAATCCTCCGGCCCTGCGCCAGAAGGCGGTCCCAGAGCGCCAGGGTTTGCCCGCACGGTCCGAGGATCCCCAGCGAAGGGAAGAGCGCGTAGAAGAGCACCTCCAGCCGGTTGCGGAAAAGCGATTTGAACTCGCTCATGTAATTCCAGATTTCCAGTCCGGCGAATCCTTGGACGTCCAGGTCGACCCATCCCAGGGCCTGCTCGTTGACCAAAGGCGCGGCGGGATCGTAGGGGTGGGCCAGGAAGGCCGCGCCGCCGGACCGGTTGACGGCGTCGATCAGGGCTTGAGGGTCGGGGGCGAAGCGGCTGAGTTCGGTGCGCGCTCCGACGACAAGCAAGTGGTTCTTCTGCGGAGTGCGGTCCTGATGGTGGATCTCCTCCCCGGCCAGCATCAACACGCGCCGGCCGCCGGGAAAATCCGTCCAGCGGTCCACGCCTTCGACATAGACGTTGTGGTCGGTGGTGATGAGAAAATCCAGGCCCGCCCGGGCGGCCGCGGCGGCGAGGTCCGCGTGATACAATTCCCCGTCGGAATACGGGGTATGCAAGTGGAGGTTTCCGGCCAATTCGATCATTCAAATCCTCGGGAGAAGAATAGCACAGCCCCCGGGGATTCGCAATTCCCGATGCCCATCGACGATACCGCCCCCACCCGTCCGGTGAAAGCAAAAGCCCCGCTTCCCGCGTCCGCCGTCAGCCTGCGCGAATCCATCGCCTGGTGGGTCTGGCCGCTGGGGGCGCTGATCGGGTTGGGCGTGATCACCGCCGTCTGGGTGCTGATGTTCGCGGCGCCGCTTCCCAGCCTGCCGGCCGAAGCCGCGGAGCCGTATTTCACGGTTTATCCTCCGCCGACGTTCACGCCGATCCCCCCCACCGCCACACTGACCCCGTTCTACACGCCGACCCCGCCGCTGCCCACCGTCCTGCCGGGCACGATCGGAGTCGGCGCGATGGTGGAGGTGACCGAAGACGGCTTGCGGCTGCGCGACGTGCCTTCGCTCAGCGGCCAGATTCTCAGCCAGGCCAGCGCGCATGAGTTGTTCACCGTCGTCGACGGCCCGCGCCAGGCCGACAACTACACTTGGTGGCTGCTGCAAGGCGTGTACGACACAGCCCGCCAAGGCTGGGCGGTGGAAAATTATCTGAGGCCGGCGTAAGAAACCGGACCGCCCACCGGCGACCCTGGACCGGCATTGCCCAGCTTGCCGGTTCTGAAAAATCCCAGCCGATCGCAACGGCGGTTTTCTGGAAAAAGGCCACAGAAAGCAAGAACAGCCGGGCGGCCTCCGGATGCCCGATTGCCGAAAAGGGGTGGACGACGGGCGAATCCGTCGCGGATAGCCTTCGCCCCGCGAAGCCGGAGTCCGATGGGGTTTTTCCGACTCCCGTGCGTCGGGTTTCGCCCGTCGTCGGAACCCATGCGCCCGGCCGATGGAGGATGCCCGGCGGAAAGGACGCGGAAGGCATCCATCCGATCAGCGCGGAACGGAGTTGGAACGGTTTTCTCCCCGGAGGGACTGATCCCGCATACGGTTTTCTAATGGGGAACAGTCAGAATAAATAAACCGCTGCAAAAACCGGTGAACGGGGCGGCGCATCCAGGGCCGGCCGGAAATCGGACGAGAGGAGGCGGCATGAAATCCCAAATCGGCTTTGGAAGGATTTTTGGCATCCCCATCCGAATTCATTGGACATGGTTTTTCATTTTCGGATTGGTCACGCTTTCGCTGGCGCAGGGATATTTCCCTTCCGAATACCCGGATTTGCCGTCGGGAGCGTATTGGCTCCTGGGGGCGCTCACCAGCCTGCTGTTTTTCGGATCGGTCCTGCTGCATGAATTGGGGCATTCGCTCGTGGCGGTCCGCAACCGGATCCCCGTGCGCGACATCACGCTGTTCATCTTCGGCGGGATGGCGCAAATCGAACGCGAACCGAAATCCCCCGGCGCGGAATTCCGGATCGCCGTCGCCGGGCCGCTGACCAGCCTCGGGCTGGCGGCCCTGTTCGGGCTTCTGTGGCAGCTGGACCGTACAATTCCCTACCTAGCCGCGCCCAGCATTTGGCTGATGCGGATCAACCTGGCGCTGGGAATTTTCAATCTGATCCCGGGCTTTCCGCTGGATGGAGGGCGGGTACTGCGGGCGGTGATCTGGAAGGTCAGCGGCAATTTCCACCGCGCCACCCAAGCGGCCTCTTCCAGCGGCCAGCTGATCGCCTTCGGATTTATCGGGGTGGGGTTCCTCACCATGCTGACCGGGGGGTTCTTCGACGGCTTGTGGCTGGCGGCGATCGGCTGGTTCCTGCAGAACGCCGCGGCCACCGTCGGCGCGCAGGCAAACCTGCGGGAGCTGCTGCGCGGCGTGACCGTCGGACAGGTGATGAGCCGCGAATGCTTGTTCGTGCCCGCGGGGGAATCCCTGCGCCGTCTGGTCGACGATCAGGTCCTCGCCGGCGGGAAACGCTGTTTCTTCGTCGGCGAGAGCCGGCGGATGCTTGGGCTGTTGACCCTGGCCGACATTGCCCGGATCCCCAAACCGGATTGGGAAAGGACCACCGCCGCCGAGGCGATGGTCCCAATGGAGCGCACCGTGCGGGTCCGCTCGGAGGAGATGCTGCTCGAAGCGCTGAAGGCCATGGATGACGCCAATGTCAACCAGGTGCCGGTCGTGGAGGGCGGGGAAATCGCCGGGTCGCTTTCCCGCGAGCGGGTCCTGCACTACCTGCGGACCCGGTCGGAATTGGGCGTGTAAATTTTAACTGCGGATTCATAAAAGCTCCGCGTCCCCGCGGCGCCTGGCCGGCCGGAAAAATCGGCCTGACCGGGGCGCCGCTTTTTTTGCGGACGGAAGGCTTGCGTTTCCTCCTGCATGTGGCGCACGCCCTGCCAGAAGAGAGGTAGGATGTGCGGATCATCGATGCGATAAAAAACCGCGCCGCCGCGGATGTACAATTGTCCGCGGGGCAAAGGAGGGCCGGATGCGAATCGCCGTCTTGGGATTGGGGATTATGGGAAGCGGGATCGCCCGCAATCTGATCCGCAAAGGGTTCGATGTGGTGGTCTGGAATCGGACCAAGGAACGGATGGAGCCGCTCCGCGCACTCGGGGCGGAGGCCGCGGATGGCCCGGACGACGCCGGACGCAAGGCCGACGTGGTGATCGATGTGGTGGCCGATGTCGCCGCCTCGCGCGAGGTATGGATGGGAGAGCGGGGGGCGCTGGCGGCGATGCCGTCCGGAAGCGCCGCCGTTGAATGCGCGACCCTCTCGGAGCCGTGGATCCGGGAATTGCACTCCCAAGCCGCCGCCCGGCGGATCGACTTCATCGATTGTCCGATGACCGGAAGCAAGGCGGGAGCGGAAGCGGGGACCCTGACCCTCTTCGCCGGGGCGGAGGAAGCCGCTCTGGAAAGGGTGCGGCCTGTCCTGGAAGCCTTCTCTCGGCGAATTTTCCGGTTCGGGCCGCCCGGAATGGGGACCGCCTATAAATTGATCAACAACCTTTTGCTCGCCGGCCAGCTTGTTTCGCTCGGGGAAGAGATTGCGCTGGCCGAAGCCTGCGGCTTGGACCTTTCCCGAACGGCGGAGGCTGTCCGGGATGGGGCGGCGGCCAGCCCAATCGTTCAAGCCAAATTGCCGATGATCCTCGGGCGGGATTTTTCCGATACGCAGTTCGCCTTGCGTTGGATGCTTAAGGATCTGCGCTACGCGCTGGAGTTCGCGGACGGCCTCGGGCTGCGGCTGGCGACTGCGGAAGCGGTTTGTGCGGCGTACGCCCAGGCGGAGGCGAGCGGTTGGGGCGGGATGGATTACGCCGCGGCTGCGGAACCAATCCGCAAGCCGCAAGGCGGATAAGGAAGTCGGGCCGACGGCCGCAAATGAACCTGCGAAGGCTGCTTCCGGCCGGCTGCCGGATCCATTGGATCCATGTCCTGTGGACGCTGGGCGCCGCAACGGCGCGCACAACAGATCCACCGCATCGTCTGCGGGTAAGCCCGCGTGCAAGGCGCGATGGGGTCGATCGTCGAGCGGCAGTCGCTGGGCATGCAGGAATACCGTTACGCCATCCTGAAGGCGGTCTCGGAATTCTTCGAGCTGTTCGGCGTCCGCCGGCCGATCCGGCACGATCCGCCGCCCGCCGTTGGAGAATGCTACGACGCGGTCCATGTCGATCATCCCGCAGCGCGTTTGTTCCTTGAGCAGCACCTGGATTTTCATCCCGCTCCGGAGCCGCGGCTGGGCGGAGGACCTCAGCAGACGGCCGAGCCGGAATTGCCCTGAGTATCCGCGGGTTTGCCGAGCCCGTTCCAAACCTCCCCGCCGAAATGGCGAGGCGTTTTTTCTTCCCTGCGCCCATCCGCCGGGGAAAGATGATGATAAGATATCCGCACGGAGGCACCCGCCGGAAGAAGCAGAATGATCCCGCATCCGGCGGCTGCAGGAGCGTACCCCAGATGCTGGCTTCTCCCGACCGGAGATTCGATCCGGGGGTTCGCGGCGGCTGGTTGATTCCCCTGACCATCGTCGTGGCCTATATCGCCGGATTCGTAGCCCTGGGCTCCGAATTGGGGCTGGAAAAATGGCTGGTCCTGATTCTGCTGGGTGGCATTCATCTGGCCCTGACGCGTGCCGATTCCTTCTTTTTCGGATCCGGCACGCCGGTCAAGGTCGGCCTCTACTTTCTCCTCAACGCCGCGATCTGCGCCGGGATCCTATACCTGGGCCAAGGAGTTTTCTGGCTGATCCTGATGCCGCTGGCCAGCACGGCCGCGGCGATCCTTTCGCGTTGGGCGACGGCGGTTTTTTATGCGCTGCTGCTGGCGATTTTCATCCTGCCGTTCCAATGGGGGAATCCCTCTTACGCCGTCCAAAACCTTCTGATTTTCGGCTGCGCGCTGGTGTTCGTCTGGGTTTTCACCGAGGTCTCCGTGCGCGATCAGCAGGCGCGCCGCGAAGTCGAGCGGCTGGCCGGGGAACTGGAGCAAGCCAACGCCCGCCTGCGGGAATCGGCCGCCCAAGCCGAGGAGCTGGCCCGTTCGCGGGAACGCAACCGCTTGGCGCGCGAAATCCACGACAGCCTCGGGCATTACCTGACGGTGGTCAATGTTCAGCTTGAGGCGGCCCGGGTTCTGATGGGGAAAAAAGGGTGGAAGCAGGACGCGCCGGATCTGGCCGCCGCGCTGGAGAAGGCCCAGACCCTCACCCGCAGCGGATTGGCCGACGTCCGCCGCTCGGTGGCGGCCTTGCGCGCCGATCCATTGGGCGAGAGGCCGTTTTGGGAGGCGGTCCAGGCGCTGATCGCCGAAAATGAGGAGGCGGGTTTGCTCGTTTCCCTGCGCCGGGAAGGATCCGCGCGGCCGGCCGCCCCGCAGACGGAGCTGGCGCTGTACCGAACGCTTCAGGAGGCGCTGACCAACGTCCGCAAGCATGCCCGGGCTTCGAAGGCGGACGTGACGGTGGAATACCTGCAAAATTCGGTGCGGCTGGAGGTTGCGGATAACGGGGTCGGATTTTCCTCCGCCGAAGACGGAGAGGAAAAATTCGGCCTGAGGGGAATCCGCGAACGAGCCGAGATCCTTCATGGGACCATGGAGATCGGCATCAATCCCGGCGGCGGGGTGCGCTTGGCGGTGGAGTTGCCGGTTGGAAAAGGCCGAACCGGTACATGAGACCGGCGCAGTCGTAAATGCCGAGGCGGCTTCCAAGGCCGCCTCGGTCTGTTTTTCGCGGCGCGGGCGCCGCGATCGGCGATCGCGCCTGCCTCTAGGGCGAGATCGTGATGCTCACGATGAGCGAGTCGAAAAGCGTGATGCTCGGAAGGAACGAGGCCTCCGGTTGGGCGTTCAACTGGTTGGTGATGTCGGCGATGTAGGATTCGTATTGATCGCAGAATTGTCCCTGGTCTACACCGCCGGGGAAGGGCATGGCGCTGGCGGGCAGGCTCGGATGCGAGATGTGCAGGACGGCCGAAACGTAGAATTGCCCGTCGCCGGTCAGCCCCTGGTATACGAGGAACATATCCTCGTTGTTGATCGGCGCGCAGTATTGCGCGTATTCGGAGATGAACCGGATCCCGCTTCCGTTGACAAAGGGAACCACCCGGTAATGGGCGTGGAACACCTGCGCCGCGCCGAAGATGTCCAGAACCGGCAGGGCATCCGGACCGGGGGAGCCGCCGGCGGTCAGCGACCGCAAAGCGTCCACGCGGGCGGCGGCCTGCGGCTGGAGCGCCAGAAAATCCGCCAGGCGGTAGACGTTGATCCGCCGGAAGTAGACTTCGCCCGGAAGGGCGTACCCCTCGAGGGTGATCCGGGTGTGCTGGGGGGTCTGCCAGGGATCCGCATCGAGGTTCGGCGGGACCGTCTCGCAGTTGTAGGTGGAGGCGATGGCGGGATCCAAATAGAACGAAATCTCATTGCATTGGACGTTGGGTTGGAGGGCCGGGGTTTCGGCGACCGTCGGCGTGACCGGCGGTTGGGGAGTGTTGGTGGCGGCCGGCGGCTGGCTGGTGGCGGCCGGCGATTGGGGGGTCGGGATGTTGCAGGCGAGCATCAGGGCGGCGAGCGTCAACGCAAGAACGGAAAGTCGTCTCATGGGATCCTCGCTTTCGGGCATTATTATAAATGAAACCGGGATTCGGTTTTTCCGAACGGGTGGCCGAAGAAATCTGAAGGCTATCGAGCAGGGCCGAAGGGGCGCATCGAGGCCGTAAAAAACGGCCAGACCACCTTCGTTCTTCCGGCTGGCTGCCGTTCCGCCGTGCGCCTTTTGAATTGGATGATATGATGTTCTTATGGATTGAGAGGAAACGATCGCACGGAAAGGATGCGGCTTCGGTCTTTCTACGGTCTAAAAAATGACCCCGCTTCCCCCATCCCTCCACCGGCTGCCCTGGAAAAATCCGCCGATAACAGACGCCGGGGGAAGGAAGCGGCTCGGGCGGGAGCCCGGGCTATTTCAAAAGGAATAGGCTGCCAAGAAACCCCATGCCGCCCATCCGATTATTGCTCGTCGACGATCAAACGTTGTTCCGGGAAGGGTTGCGCACTCTGCTCTCCGTCCAGCCTGACGTGGAAGTCGTCGGCGAGGCCGGGAACGGCGAAGAAGCCCTGCGCCAAGCGGCCGCGCAGAAAGTGGACGTGGTCCTGATGGACCTGCAGATGCCGGTGATGGACGGGGCGGCCGCCACGCGCCAGCTGAAGAGGGACCAGCCTTCCGTAAAGGTGATCGTGCTCACCACCTTCGATGACGACGAAAACGTCTTCGAGGGATTGCGGGCCGGTGCGGTGGGATACCTGCTCAAAGACACCCCCTCGGCGAAACTGGTCGAAGCCATCCGCCTGGCCGCGCGCGGCGAATCCTTCCTCGAGCCGTCGGTGGCGGCCAAGGTGGTGTCGGAATTCGCCCGCCTGAGCCCGCGGCCGACGGACGCCTTGGCTGAACCGCTTTCCGAGCGCGAATTGGAAGTATTGCTCCTTGTGGCGCGCGGAGCGAGCAACAAGGAAATCGCGGCCGAACTGGTGATCGCCGAGGGCACGGTAAAAAACCACCTGACCAACATCCTCGCCAAGCTCGACGCCTCCGACCGGACCGAGGCGGCGGTGAAAGCCAGGGAGTACGGACTGATTTAATCCCGATCAGCGGTGACGGGCCATCGTCGGTCGATGATCTTTACGACGCCGACCCATCCTTCCCCGATCGGTTGCTGCGTTATTCCTTTTCCGCATCTCCCATGGCGCCGCCCTCCGAATTGCTGAAGAATTATCCAGGCGCAATCCCGGTGTTTCCGGTTCTGTTCGCCACCCCGGCGCCCGCCCTCGCAAAGCGGGGGTGCTCGTGGCCGGGGTTCAGCGTTTTTTTGGTGATGTTGTATGCCGGCGTGAATTCGCGCCGGCATGACGATCGCCGGGTGCGCTGTCGCTTTTTTCCCGTTTTTGCGCGATGAGGAATACCCCAGGTCTGCCCCCGCTGTGCGGGGCTGTTCTTGGGTGCCCGCAACGGCTTGCCGCTGCGGGGCCGGGGTTGCGATCCTTGAAGCCGCGCGGCGTGTCGCGCGGCTGTTCTATTTTTTTTTGCAGAAGCCCCCAAAACAGACGCTTCGCTTCCGTCATGGCCTTGCACATCCTGCAGGCTTCGAGCTGTTTTCCATCCGCGATTTTTTAAAGGTTGGACGTTTGGCGGTTCGGATCAATCCCCTGCGGGTGAGATGGGGGATGCCGGTGTATTTCCTTTCCTTCGTCGTGATCACAGCCCTGCCCTCGCGTTCCCTGATGGAGAAAGGGGAGCAGGGTGCCGGAGTATTCACGGGGGCTCTGAGGCGAAGGCCGGAAACGTGGGACAGGACGGTGAAAGATCCGCAAAGGGGGAGAGTCTTTCCTTAAGCGCAGCCAGGGGTGAGTCAAGGGGTGGGACTTGGGGCGGGAGAACGGAGAAAATGACACCGACACGAGGGTAGGGATCGGATGGGGGAAAGGGAGCGGTCTAAAAACATACGAAAACTTGGAAGGGTAGCAGAAGCCGTTTTATCGGAAATCGACGATTCATCCGCCGCTGGCTTGCGGTATGCCCTTCCCATCGCCGGCAGTGCCTACTCCTATTCCGGAGCATGACCGGAAACCTACCTGAACATGACCCGGAAATAGCCATCCCGGCCGATGCGTTCCGCGGCACAGGGGCGTATATTCTTCCAAGTCCAAATTTGGGAGGCGCCATGTCGATCATCCTCGAGGTCAACGAATTGGTAAAGCGGTATCCCGGCGCGGCCGAACCGGCCGTGAAGGGGATTTCCTTCGGGGTCCGCCGCGGCGAGGTATTCAGCCTGCTGGGGCCCAACGGGGCTGGAAAAACCACCCTGATCGGAATGCTTTCCTGCCTGCTCGCGCCGACCGGCGGCGACGCCGTGGTGGACGGACATTCGATCCGCGCGCAAGCCGACGCGGTAAAGCACATCATCGGGATCGTCCCGCAGGATATCGCCCTTTACCCGACTCTTTCGGCGAGGGAAAACCTGCGGTTTTGGGGGTGGATGTACGGGCTGGGAGGGAAGGACCTCGCCCACAGGATTGAATCCATCCTGGAAACGGTCGGGCTGAAGGACCGCGGAAACGAGCGCGTCGATTCCTACTCCGGCGGCATGAAGCGCCGGATCAACATCGCCGCGGGCCTGTTGCACCGGCCCAAGCTCGTGTTCCTCGACGAGCCGACCGTCGGGATCGATCCGCAAAGCCGGCGCAACATCCTGGAAATGGTCAAAGCGCTCAACGCGCAGGGGATGACCGTGCTCTACACCACCCACTACATGGAGGAGGCGCAGGAACTCAGCCAGCGGATCGGGATCATCGACCACGGTAAATTGATCGCGCTGGGCACGCTCGACGAACTAACCCGTTTGGTCGGCCGCCAAGACGAGATCGAACTCAAGCTCGCCGCCGAACACGCCGGGCCGGAATTGGCCGAGGCGCTGGCCAAGGTGAAAGGGGTGCGGGGGGCCCGATCCGAGGACCACACCGTGCGCCTCGTGGCCGAAAACGCCAACGAATCGCTGCCCGATGTGATCTCGCTGACCAACGCGCGCGGCGTGAAAGTCGTCGGAATCGACGTCCGCGAACCGAACCTTGAGGCGGTCTTTCTGCACCTCACCGGCCGCGCCCTGCGGGATTGACGGGGAGGAGCGATGAAAATCCTACGGATCGCCTTTAAGGATTTGACCGTCGCCTTCCGCGACCGGACGGGATTGCTGCTGATGCTGGCCGCGCCGGTGGTGCTGACCTTCGGCATGGCCCTGGTGAGCGGGCGCATGACGGGCTCTTCCGGACCGACCCTGGCGGACATTCCGGTGATCGTCGTCAACCGGGATGACGGGGAGATCGGGCAAATGTTGGTGGAGGCGTTCTCCTCCGACGCGTTGGCCGGGCTTCTCGATGTGGGGATCCTGCAAGACGCCGCCGCCGCCCGGACGGAAGTGGACCAAAACCGGGCCGCCGCCGCGGTGGTGGTCCCCGCCGGCTTCACGGAGGCGATCGTCGGGGGGCAGGCTCCGGACGTCCGGATCGAGGTGTATGCCAACCCCGAGCGGGAAGTTTCGGCCCAGGTGGTGACGGCGGTCGTCGAATCCTTCGTGCAACAGATCGAACTGGGGCGGGTGAGCGGCCAAGTGGCGGTGGAGCACATGCTGGCGGCCGGCTTGATCGCTCCCGCGCAGGCGCAGGATATCGGGATGCGCGTGGGCGCGCAGGCCGCGGATGTCGATTCCGGCGCCACCCTCCGGCTGGTCTCGACGGAAGATTCGGTTTCGGCGGAGGTGGAATTCGACCCGATGTCGTACTTCGCCCCCTCGATGGCGATTTTCTTCCTGATGTTCACCGTGTCCCTCGGCGGAAAAAGCCTGCTGGACGAGAAGAGCACCGGGACCCTCGGCCGGCTTTCGAGCGCGCCGATCGGCGAGGCTGCGATCCTGGCCGGGAAAATGTTGGGGATCTACCTGACGGCCCTCGCGCAGATGACGATCTTGATCGCGGTCAACGCCTTGGTCTTCGGCGTGACCTTCGGCGACGGGCTGGCGGTGTTCGCGCTGGTGGCCGCCCTCGCGGCCGCGGCCACGGGGTGGGGGATCCTGCTGGCCGCGCTGGCCCGCACGCCCAGCCAGGTGACCACCATGGGATCGGCGATGATGCTGACCTTCGGCGTTCTGGGCGGCAACTTTGTCTCCATTACGGGCATGCCGGAGTGGTTCCGGTGGATTGCGCGGATCACGCCCAATGCCTGGGGCCTCGACGGGTTCGTCGCCCTCGGCCTTGGGGACGGCCTGCCGCAGATCGCCGGGACCCTGGCGGCGCTGCTGGTCATGGCCGCACTGCTCTTTTTGGCATCGGTTTGGTTGCTGCGGCGACGCGGCGTTTTGCACGGATAATCCGCTGGGGTTGGGAGTTTGGGCATGAAAAAAATTCTCGCGATTGCCTGGAAAGACACCGTCATCCGGTTTTCCTCCCGGACGGAATGGCTGTTCTTCATCGTCCTGCCGGTGGTGTTCACGCTGGTGATCAATTTCGGCGTGGGTTCGGCCTACGGTTCGGACGGCGATTCGCGGATCCCGATTTTTGTGGTGGACCAGGACGGGGGGGAACTGGCGCGGGATCTGATCGCGGCGTTGGATTCTTCGGAGACCGTGCGCGTGAAGCTGACCGGCGCCGCCGAGGCGGAGCGGGGCTTCAAGGAGCGCGAAGCCCCGGCGATCCTGGTCATTCCGGCCGGTTTGGACGAAGCGCAGGCCGCGGGGGAGGCGATCGACCTGCAGTTCACCGCCGCCGCCGGAAACACCGACGCGGTCGCCGCCCAGCAAGCCGTGCAAGCCGCGCTTGGGGCGGTGGGCCGGTCGCTGCAGGCGGCCGGCATCATCACCGCCGCGGCGGAGGAGATCCGGCCGTTTGCGGATGACTTCGCGCGGCAGGCGTTCTACGACGCCGCCAAAGCCGATGCCCAATCGAGGTTCGCGCTTCGGCCCGAATGGATCGCGGTGACGACGGCCGCTCCGGCGGCGGCAGAGGAATATGCGTGGACCCCGGCCGGGCAGGCGTCCGCCGGCCAGCTGATCACCTGGGTGTTCATCCCCCTGCTGGCGATCTCGGAGATGTTCGCCTACGAGCGCCAACAGGGGACTCTCCGGCGGCTGGTCAGCGCACCGATCGGCAAGGCGGCCGCACTGCTGGGAACCATCGTCGGCCAATTGGCGACGGCGCTGGTGCAAATGATCCTGATCGCCACGGTCGGGACGGCCCTGTTCGGCCTGCCCTGGTGGCGTGAGCCGGCGGCGACCCTGGCGATGTTCGCCGCCTTCGGCTTGGCGTCGGTCGCCTTCGGCACGATGCTGGGGACCTTCGTGAAAACCCAGGCCCAAGCGGGCGGGATCAGCCTCGCGCTCGGCATGTCGATGGCCATGCTCGGCGGCTGTTGGTATCCGCGGGAGCTGTTTCCGGACATCGTGCAGAAGATCACGCTGGCTCTGCCCACCACCTGGTCGATGCTCGGGATGAACGCCATCCTCCTGCGCGGGCAGAACCTGGCGGAGGTGCTGCCCGTGGCGGGCGTGCTGTGCGGTTTTGCGGCCGCGTTCTTTGCGGTTGGCCTGCTTCGGTTCCGTTACGAGTAGGGCGATGGCGGGAAGGAAGGCTGTCGGAGCCCGTCCGGTTTGCCCGCCGTTGGCATTCACGACCATCTTGCCTTCCATCCGGCGCTTGAGGCCGGAGGAGCGGAAAATTGGTTCCCGCCCCAATTTGATCCGGGTCTTCCCGCTCCGGTCGTGGGAGAACCGGCGTGAAAGGGTTCCATGGTTTTAGACAGAATGGTTCCACGGTGCCCGTTCCGGGAATATCTCGACATCGTTGGAATCCCGATTCTGGTTTCGCCGGCTTTGGTTTTGGTCTGCGGGCTATTGGTCCGCCTCTAGGGCGGGATTCCAGGCGGCTCCATTTCATTCACGACGACGCTTGCCGGCATGGTGATGGGAACACTGCGAGGAGCCCGGGTGGCGGGGATGTCCGCAGAAGCCGCCGGATCGGCGGATGAGTCGGGTTGGCGATCGCCGGCTTCCTGCGGGGCACAGGGCGCATCGGGAACCGCCTGAACCCCCGGCCATTTCGCCGCTCCCGTGGCTACCCATAAGCGGCTGTTCCGGCGCGATGGCCTGACCGGCACGGAACAGCGGATACGACATGATTCCGGTCTGCCCGTTTCCCTTCGCCGCGACCGCCGGATGCTTCATGCTGAGAGAAGAGTCCGCGGATGCCAGGCGGATGGCGGCGAACGGATAACAAGGACTGGGTACTTCCGAGGCCGTAGCGATACTCGGCGGCGAAATTTTTATGGGGATTTCGAAAGGGCGTCGATCCGAAGCCATGATCCGGCGAGGCCTATTTTCATACCGCCGAAGTGAGCCTTACGGCTAAATGGATTTTCCGGATTGCGGTGTCGAAGCCAAAGGCAAGGCGGGTGCCATCCGACCCGCCCGGAAACGGGATCGGCGGAACGCGCGGCGGATGGAGGGGTTTTAACCGTGTTGGTCGAGCAACGGCATTTATCCGACGGTGCCATTCCCTAACCCCATGCCGATTTTTTGACCCAGGCCTTTTTCGGTCCCGGCCTGCGGCGCCGTGCGGGGCGGCGGCGGAGAATCCGTTCACGGGCTGTATTGTCGGAGGATGCATGCCTTGGACGACTTGCCGCCGAAATCCCTCCGCAAGGTACACCCCATGGTGAGAAAAATGAATGAAAAAAGGGCAACCAAGGCATTGGGCTTGTTTGTGCTCATCAGCTTTCTGTTCTCTTGGGTCCTCTTCTTCTTCGGCGATTTGTGGTTGGAGCCCATGTTTGCGCAACGGTGCGAAACGGCCGCGGCCAAATTGTCGGTTCTGATCGGACATACGCTGGCGATGCTTGGGCCGGCTTTGGCGGCGCTTTTGCTGTGGCGTTTTGTTCGCAAGGAAGAGCCCCCGGCCTGGGAGTGGAGCCGCCCGAAGTATTACTTGTGGGCCGCGTTGGCGATGCTGGCGATGTGGACTGTGCCCGGAGGAATCGGTCTCCTGTTTGGTGATTCGATCGTTTCGCCGATCCCGGAATATGTATGGATCGCCATCGCCGTGGAGCTGGCGTTCGGATGGATTTCCGGGATGGGCGAAGAGACGGGATGGTGCGCCTATCTGCTGACCCTACTTGCCCCAAAAGCCGGCAAAACGCGGGCTGCGGTCATCTCGGGCGCCCTTCGCGGGCTGTGGCACTGGCCGGTGCTGGTCTCGCCGGTCATTTTGCAGGTCGCCCTGGGAGAAAGGACCCCTCTGGAATTGGCGGGAGCCGGGGTTGTCATCGCGCTGCAGTTGACCCTTGGCAACATCCTGTTCGGATCGGTCCTGGGGTGGATCTGGTATCGGACGGAGAGTATCCCGCTGGTCGGCTGGACGCACTACTGGCACAACCTAACGCGTGACGTGACGATCATGCTGCTGGTCGGCTATGGCAGCGGCTTGTGGGCGGCGTCGTGGAGCGGTCTTATTCCGATGATCCTCGGCATTGCACTGCTGGATCGTATGCGGAGATCGGAAAATCTGGGATGGCGGCAGGTGGTCGGCCTTTCGAAGGGCCAAAGGACAAAGGGAGCGGCAGAGCCGGGCGGCGTGGGTCCGGGGACGCACATCGCCCTTACTCGCCATCCGGAATTTGCGGACATGATGCAAGCCTATAAAGTGCTTATCGACGGCGTCGAGGCGGCTTCGATTCGCGACGGCGAATCCATCGCCGTGCCGGTATCCGCCGGAACGCATACGCTCCACCTGACGATGGACTGGTGCCGCTGCCGGCCGGTCGAATTCGCCGTCCGCGAAGGGGAGTGCGTGCGGTTCGAATGCGGCAACCATCTTGGAGGGTGGCGCGTGATCTTCGCCCCGGTCTACCTTACCCTGCTCAGCGGCCGGTATATGTGGATTCGGCGGATCGAATAATTCCGTCGGCCGGCTCCGGCTGGAAGGCGGACCGGCGGGCGCCTGACAGGAGGCCTCAGCGATGGAAGGATTTTTTCCCCGTCTGGCCAGCGGCGTCTCCTGCGGTCTGTGCATCCGCATAGGCCCGGCCTTCTCGATCTGCGAGGAAAGCCTGCGGCAGGGAAAGACCCTGCTCGCCTGCACCCAATGCGGGCAGTGCGGTGACGTCTGCCCGAAGCAGGCGATCGCATTCCATGCCCGCGGAACGGGCGTCGGTATTCGCCCCGAACTGGCGCGGGTGCTCTTCCTGTTTCCGGCGTTCCTTGTCTTTGCCGCGGGGAACGGCGGGACAATCGCGTTCGGCCTCGGCCATCTGCTCCGGCTGATTTTCATCGGAAGCGTTTCGTAGGACCGCGGGGTGGACGATCGGGTTTTTGCGGGAATCGCCACGCATTTTGAAAATGGCGGTCGCGGCGGGAGCCTGCGGCGGTCAGCCGCCGGCTTCCTCCGGCATTCCCATGGAAAACCGGAGAAGGATCATGTCTACGGTAAGGTTGATGCTCGGATATCTCTGGGCCGGCGCGGCCCTGATCGTGGTGCTCGCGGCCTTCTTCGGCGCGGAAGGGTGGATGCGGATGATCGCCGACAGCGGCCTGCGGGTTTCCCCCTGGATCACGCTCGATGCGGTGGGTTTTCGATCTCCCACGGCCGGTACCGGACGCAGGTTCACGAGCCGGTGTTCATGGGATGGATTTGGGAGACGGCCGGCGGATTCGTTAAGGTGGATTGGACTCCGCGGGACGCCGCGCCGGAAGTGATCGACGAGGAAGTCGATTACGACGGCGACGGGCTTGCGGACTTCCGCGTGGTGTGGGATACGCGGAGCGGGGACATCGCGCTATTTCCCTTCGCGGACAATGTCCTCTATCTCGAAGGGAAATATCAATTGAGGGATGCCTGGGCGATACGGGTGTGGGTGAAAAACCCAAACCGGTGAACAAGAAAGACGCCGTCTCCGCGCCCGCCCCGGAATCGCCGGCTTCTCCGATCGGACCAGCCGATTCGAATAAAAAACAGGCGGCGGGCGGGGGCTGCCTCGGACGCCACGGTGGTATACTGCTTGACCCTTGGAGGCATAAACCCCGGCACGCACAAGCGTAACAACAATCTCCAGGCCCCCTCTTCGCGGGGGTGGAAACGGCGTGCCATCATCGATCCCAAAGGAGGAATGTCATGACGAGTGCCCATCAGCCAGAAACCGGCTCCTTCCTTTCCCGAAACCCGAGACCGGCGATCGCGATCACCGCTGTGGCGTACTTGCTTTTGGGATTCCTGGAGCAATTGCCGGGAACGTATCTTCCCCCGGTGCTGTATTTCCTGACCTTGGGAGTTTTGGCGTTGGTTTTGATGCCCTTCGTATTGGGTCTGCCCAACGGCCGCAAGCCGCTGCGGAATTACTTGGAGGATATTCGGCTTCTCCCGGTGAAGCCGCTTGTCCGGAACATCCTGCTCGGATTGCTGCTGGCGGCGTTGGCCCTGGCCGCAATCCTGGCGGCGGCGCTGGCCACCGGGCGCTTCGCGCTGGATTGGAGTCACGTTCCGGCCTTGCGATGGGTGAAGGGGCTCACCCGCGGCATTTGGGAGGAAGTCTTCTTCCGCGGCATCATCCTGGTGCTCTTCATGAAAATCTTCTCCAAGGGGAAGGCCGTATTCTTCGCCACATTGCTGTTCGCCCTCATTCATATCAATCCCCTGCGCTTCGACGCGGCGATGGCGGTGGATGTTTTCAGCATTTTTCTCATCGGATTGCTTTTTACCTACGTGGTTTTAAAAACGGGTTCTCTGCTTCCGGCGATTGTATTCCACTATGTCTATGACATCTTCGTGCTGTTGGTGCAGAACACTCCGGGCGCGGATCAAACGACCGCCTTGGCGCTGTTGTATGCGTTCCTTTGGCCGGCTCTCGCACTCGGGGCGCTGTTGACGAAATATATCGTTGAGCATTGGCCGGCGGCCGGGGCAAAATCCTAGAGCGTTTTACGATTGAGATTGAGGCGGATTATTTAGAACCCCCATCCGGATTAGTTGGATGGGGGGAGGAGCTTTTGGGGGGCGGGGAAGATAGGATGCCGTCTGCCGCCGGTCTCCCTCCCCCCTGGGTTCCTCCGTTTGGTGAGTTCAGTCTTAGTCCCCGCATCCCGAAGGGATGGGGGGAGGAGTTTTTGGGGGGCGGGGAAGATAGGATGCCGTTTTCCGCCGGTTCCCCCCCTGGGCTCCTCCGTTTGGTGAGTTCAGTCTTAGTCCCCG